>JAZQAP010000408.1:0-2511 GCA_045545275.1 Thermoguttaceae bacterium
TGCGTGATTTTCCATCAGGTCGACGCGACCGATCGACTCGTAATAAGCCGCGAACCCGACTTTGAGCGGTTTTTCTTGCAGATCGCCGTTCAAATTATCGAAGATTTCTTGCGCGTCGAAGTCGCCCCAAATCGCGGTTCCGTCTTTGTACGGCGCGTCGGCGTGTTTGCGGCCGATGATAACGTCGGTGAAACCGAAATTTTGACGGTAAATCGCGTGCATCACCGCTTCTTTCGGGCCGCCGTAGAACATCTTGATGTCGAGGCCGAGGAGAACGACGCGGTCCGGAACCTCTTCGCCGAGTTTCGCCCAAAGTTCGCCGTCCGAGTCGCCTTCGCCGAGCGCGCGGTCGGCGATCAGTTTTTCGTACGTCGACATCCGGATTTCGGCGTTGACGTCGTCGCCCTTCGTTTCGCCGACGAGCGGGTTCAAGCAGGCGCCCGCGTTGAAACCGTCTTTGAGAAGTTTTTCGAGCCCGTAAACGAGCGCGTATTCGTGAGCGCGGTGGAGCGGGTTGCGCGTTTGGAAAGCGACGACGCGCTCCCAACCGCGTTCGGCGATCAACGCGCGAACTTCTTTCGGCGAAAGGACGTACTTGCCGAACGCCGGGTTCTTCGGTTGCGGGAAAACGTTGATTTTACCGCCGAGGAGGTAGTCTTTGTCCGCGTCGTTGACGAGAACCATATCGGCGCCGGGGTGGTCGGTTCGCTCGGTGAGGTAAACCGACTTCAAGTAGCGCGGTTTGTCCCAAGGGAAAACGTCCGAAATTTCAAGGGTCGCGACGATATTGTCGTTTTTGTCGACGAGCGCGACTTCTTGACCGGCGCTCAGCGTCTTCGCGAGTTCCGCCGTAACCGGGAGGGAGAGCGGAATCGTCCAAGCGTATTTTTTGCCGTTGTATTCGATAACCGATTCGTCGAGAACGCGGTTGAACGTCGCCGAGTCCATCGGGCCTTCGAGCGGGGTGAGAGCGCCGTCGCCCCAACGGTAGACGGTCGAAAGGTCGGCGTCGCTGACCGGAACTTTAACGAGCGTCGCCGCTTTTTTCGCGTAAGCGTCGAGTTGATCGGCGGGAATCGCGCGGCAAACCGGTTCGGTTAAACCGCCGTGATAGAGGATTAAATCGGCCATTTTGGTTCCTTTTAGGTAAATTAGGCTCTTTGCGCAATTAAAACCCGCCGCGCCGCGACGAAATCGGAGGCCCGCTCGCGTCGGCGGTTCGCGAAATTTTTCGATAACCGAGGCGCGAACGATTCGCAAGTCGTCGATTAGACGAGCGAGAGGAAGCGTTCGGCGCCAAATCGGAACGTGTCCAACATTCTTATTATACCCCCGTTTGTTTTTTTCAAAAGGGGGCGCGACGCGCGCTTCCGAGCGGCTCGAACGCGTCGGCGATTATTTTTCGTTGTAAACGTTTTAATCGGCGTTTTCGAGCCGAAACTTCGGCGGTCGACGCGATTTTCGCCTTATTAATAATAAAAGGGGGAAAAATAGCCCGCGTCGAAAGAAAAGTAGGACGACGGCGGGAAAATCGTCGGCGTTAACGTCGGTTTAATCGGCGTATTTTTCCGTTTTCGACGGGCGGCCGATCGTCTTTTTGACCGAATATTCGCGATCTTTCCGGTTTTGATAAGCGACGAGAAGCTCCGCGATGGCGCCGACCGAGAGAAGCTGCGCGCCGAGCAACATCAGCGCCGCCGAGTAAACGACCGCCGGACGTCCGGAGAGGAAATATTCGCCGGAACCGATCAGCGGGAGGCGCGAAACGACCCAGCGCAACGCCATCCAAGAGAGCGTCGCGGCGCCGAGACCGAACGCCGAAAGGCCGAACGTGCCCAAAAGGTGTTGCGGACGTTGGCCGTAACCGGTAACGAATTTAACGGTTAAGAGGTCTAGAAAGCCTTTGACGAAGCGGTTGAAGCCGTATTTCGAGACGCCGTACTTGCGAGCGCGGTGTTGGACGACCTTTTCGCCGACTTTGTAACCGCGAGAGGCCGCCAAAACCGGAACGAAACGGTGAAGTTCGCCGTACAAGGTGATTTCGTCGAAAATTTCGCGCCGATAACACTTCATGCCGCAGTTGTGGTCGTGTAGTTTGACCCCGGTCAAGCGGCTGACCATCCCGTTGAAAACGCGGCTCGGCAAGACTTTGTGCCAAGGGTCGTGCCGCGTTTGTTTCCAACCGCTGACGACGTCGTAACCGGAGTCGATCAAGCGCAGGAAGTCCGGAATCTCTTTCGGGTCGTCCTGCAAGTCGGCGTCGAGCGTCATTACGATCGGAAGGGTCGCCGCTTTGAAGCCGACGTCGAGCGCCGCCGCCTTGCCGAAATTGCGACGAAAACGGATTCCGCGAACGCGCTCGTCTTTTTGAGCGAGTTCTTCGATTATCGTCCAGCTTTTGTCGGTCGAGCCGTCGTCGACGAAGATTAGCTCGATTTTCGCGGAGAGCGTTTCGGCGACCGCGACGATTTCGTCGTAAAGGAGGCAAGTCGGAGGCCAAGCGGTCTTAGG
>JAZQAP010000409.1:0-2286 GCA_045545275.1 Thermoguttaceae bacterium
GGGGTTGCGCTTTTTGGTCAACATAAATTGACGTTGTGTAACCGGCGTCGCGAGAATCCAAAACCCGCTTTCGAACGTTACGTCGCGAAGGATTTCGTTAAGGTTGCGTTCGAGTTCCGTTTCGGGGCTTCCCATCGTAAACTTTCCGGGCGGACACCAGCGAAACGAGAACTCAACGTCTTCGATAACAAGCGTTTTGACCGCTCCGGCGGGGCGCGTTTCGGCGGAATGGTTCATTGTCGGCGACTCCTTGTAATAAAGCGTGAAAAAGAAAAAACGGGAAACGACGGAGGCGGCGGAAACGGCTTATTTCGAAGGGGTTGCGTCGCGTAAAACGACGCGGAAACCGGGGCCCTTCATATCCGGCCAAAGACTTGCTCGACACGCCGATCTCGCGAACCAGGCGGCGGTCGTGCAACTGCCGCCGCGCAGAACTCTAGCGTCTGGGAAACCGTGTTCCGTTTCTTGGCCGTCGTAACCGGCGTATAGGTTGGCGCACCATTCGTAGCAGTTGCCGTGCGTATCGTAAATCCCCCAAGCGTTCGGCGGGTAACTTCCGACCGGCGTCGGACGACACGGGCGCTTCCGCTCCGCTTCGAGGGCGTCGAAGGCGGGCGGAGGAAGTTCCGGGGGAGGATAGGCGTAAGACGCGTCGCAGTTCGCCTTATCGGGGCTCCAGGCGTCGCCCCAGAAAAAGACCGTCGACGTTCCGGCGCGGCAGGCGTACTCCCATTCTTCTTCAGTCGGTAAGTCGAAGTAAAACGGTTCTTTAGCCTTGCGAAGTTTCTGCGATAGTTTGCGGCAATAAGTCGCGGCGGCGTTCCACGAAATATTCTCGATGGGAAATTCGCTCGTGTCGAGGCCGACGACATAACGCCGCCTCGCGCCGGTCGAGCAAAACGCGGCGGGGTTGCGCTTTTTCGTTAACATAAATTGACGTTGCGTAACCGGCGTCGCGAGAATCCAAAACCCGCTTTCGAACGTTACTTCGTGAAGCGTTTCGTGGTCGACGCGCATTACTTCCGTTTCGGGGCTTCCCATCGTAAACTTTCCGGGGGGCACCCAACGAAAGGAGAACGCAACGTCTTCGACGACAAGCGTTTTGACCGCTCCGGCGGGGCGCGTTTCGGGCGTGTTTTCGGGCATTTTCGACTCCTTGGAGAAAGCGGGAAACCCAAACGCTAAAACGTTTGAGTTCGAAAACGATTTATTTCGAAGGGGTTGCGTCGCGCAAGACGACGCGAAAACCGAGCGTTTCGGACTTAATATCGGGGTAAGTTCGAACGCGGCGCGCCGACCTTGCGAACGAAGCCGGATAACGCCAACTTCCGCCGCGAAAGACGCGGTATTCTTCGCGGTCGTATTCGGAAAGCGTTTCGTCGTCGCGTTCGGCGCCGCACCATTCGTCGACGTTGCCGTGCATATCGTAAATTCCCCAAGCGTTCGGCGGATAGCTTCCGACCGGCGTCGGGCGCGGCGGGCTTTTCGGGTGCGGACGCCCGTAATTCCAAGCGTCCCAGCGCTCGTCCGAATCGCAGTAATTCGCGTTATTTCCGAGACTTTCGCCGAACGCGAACGGCGTCGACGTCCCGGCGCGGCAGGCGTACTCCCATTCTTCTTCGCTGGGTAAGTCGAAGTAAAACGGCGCTTTAGCTTTTCGAAGTTTTTGCGTTATTTTGAGGCAAAACTTCTCCGCGTCGAACCAAGAGACGTTTTCGATTGGGAAGTCGCTCGTATCGAGGTCGACGACGCGGTAACGATAGGTTCCGGTCGAGCAAAACGCGGCGGGATTGCGCTTTTTTGTCAACATAAATTGACGCTGTGTAACCGGCGTCGCGAGAATCCAAAACCCGCTTTCGAACGTTACTTCGTGAAGCGTTTCGTGGTCGACGCGCATTACTTCCGTTTCGGGGCTTCCCATCGTAAACTTTCCGGGGGACGCCCAGCGGAACGAGAACTCAACGTCTTCGATAACAAGCGTTTCGAGCGCTCCGGCGGGGCGCGTTTCGGGCGTGTTTTTGGGCATTTTCGACTCCTTGCTTGGAAAACGGACGAATGTTAAACGCTTGCGACGGCGACGGTTAAGCGTTCGGCGTTTCGGGCTCTTGCGCCGCTTGTCGCAACGCGTCGCGTTTCGCCAAGGCGTCGAAAAACGTTTTTTTCGCCAAGTCGTATTTCTTGGAACCGCAGGGGACGGGAAGGTTGTTCATCCAATCGAATATCGTGAGATTGCCGCGGAGGCAAAAGTAAATATCCGCGCCGCCGAGGATTAACGCTTCGACGCAT
>JAZQAP010000410.1:0-11911 GCA_045545275.1 Thermoguttaceae bacterium
CCCCCCTATCTTGACATGTTGATAAAAATTACGAGTCATTTTGTAACCTTTCGCTAAAAACTGAACGCAGGTGAAATAAAGTTGCAAAATTAAGCGCGTATAATCGGCGGCGGAAAACGGAAAAAACGCTAATCGCCGCCGTTTTTACTAACGTGATTTTACCCGACGCAAAAAGCAATGTCAAGAATTTTTTCGACAATTTGACGATTTTTAATAAAATTGTCGAAACTGTGCGGAATCTAGAAACGGCGACGTAAAAAAACGCCGAGTTCGCGCTTAAAACGAGAAATCGACGTTGAAAACGGAAAGCGTCGCGTTAGAACGCAAACGTCATTCGGTCGGGAGCCCGAGTTTGGTCATTTCGGCGAGGAACGCGTCGTGGTCGACGTAGTGAATCGTTTGGAAGCCGAACTCCGCGGCGGCGACGACGTTCGCTTCGAGGTCGTCGATCAAAAGAATTTCGTTCGGTTGGAGGTCGGGAATTTCCTTGCGCGCTTCGGCGAGGGCGATTTCGTAAATTTCGCGGAACGGTTTCAACGCTTTCGCTTCGAAACTGGCGATTTTGTGCGCCGGGAAGTAGCCCCAAAAGCGCGGGAACGCCGTTTCGACGTATTTCCAGTGCATCGGATTGGTGTTCGAGAGGACGCCGCGCGGGAAATTCGACTTCGCCAACCGCCGGACGACCGGGAGCATCGGCTCGTTGACCCAAAAAATGTCGTTGGTCGCGGCGATGAAATCTTCGACGTCCGGCGTCGCGTCAAGTTGAGCGCAAACTTCGGCGAAGTACTCGGAGGCGGTAATATCGCCCTTTTCATAACGGTAATAGCGTTTGTCGTCGAAAAGGACATCGCGAATCTCCGCTTCCGGTTTTTCGGTCAGCGCGGCGACTTGATAAAGCATACGTTGAATACTGAAACGAATAAGAACGTTTCCAAGATCGAAATAAACGAATCGAACGGCCATAGGAATATTAAGCGGGGCAAGATAGGTAAGGCGGGCGGGATAAAATCGCGTCGACGGGGGGCGAACGAAGCGCGTTTCGCGTCGACGCCGTTATTATACGCGATTTCCTCCGTTTTGGAAATAGCGATTCGGCGTTTTCGCGAAATTTTGTTCCGCTCTGAGGAACGTTGCGGGGGCGATCAAGAAAACGCGTTGACTTTGCCGATTTTAACGCTGAAGCGTGTTTACGTCGGACGGCGTTTGGACGTCGTATATGATATGTCGTATATAATATATTGGCAAAATCGCCGGAAGAGGTCGCGAACCGCAAGGGGAAAGACGGCGCCGCGCCGCGACCGAGGTCGCAAACGCGGCGTCGAGAAAATCGAAAAAACGGGCGATCGGCTTAGAAAAGCGAGGCTTCGCGGCCGAGTTCAAAAATCCAAGGCGCGGTTTCTTCGAAATCGCCGAGCGCGCCCTTCGAGCATTCGTAATTCAAGCCTTGGAGGGAGTTTTTCGCGCCGTTTTCGCCCTTTTGCAAGCGAGCGACAAAATTTTCGGCCGACGAAGCGACGTAAATCGCGACGATCAACGTCTTTTTGCCGTCGCGGTCGTTCGCTTCGACGATCGGTTTGACGTTTTCGGCGAACGTTTGACCGATTCCGCAGAACGCCGCGTCGACGCGATCGAACCCGAGTTCCGCCGCCGCTTTGAGCGCGTCTTCGTTGAGCGAGTCGACGAGACCGGCGTAACCTTCGTCGCCGTGGGCGATTACGAGAAGGCGTTCGTTTTTCGGCTCCTTGGAGATCGACCGCGCTTCGGCGACGACGAAGTTTTTCAGCAGGTTGCCGGAGGAGAGCGTCGGCGTCGCGACGGTCGGGATTTTCGAGCGAACGACTTGAATTCCTTCTTCGGCCAACGCGGCGCGCATTTCGGCGGAGGCGTAAATTCCGAGAATCGAGGTAACGTCGAACTGAACGTGGCTCGTCGGATAAATGAAGACCGGAACGGCGACGACCGCGTCGCAACCCTTTTCTTCAATGCGTTTATAAGCGGACGCAATATCGTTCGGCGCTTTGCTGAATTCCATTTGCGCGCCCTCGACGACGGCGAAAACCGGGGACTTTTCGTTCAGCGCTCGAACGCGGTCGACCATTTTGCCGGTGAACTTCGACCAACTCGGCGCCGGAGAGCCGTGAAAGACGAGAAGAAGCGCCGTTTTTTCGCCGCGCGGGACGAGTTCGACCGCCGGAGTCGCCGCGTCGGCGTTTTTATTTGGCGAATGCGCGGAAACTTGCGACGCTCCGAGCGTAAGGAAGGAAGCGGCGACGGCGGCGAGGGCGAAAGTAAGGCGAGGCAAAGAAAGTTTCATTGGGTTAACCTTTCAAAAACGGCGGTTTCGACGGCGAAAAAAAATGTCGATCGGGCGACTTAACGCGCGTCGATAAACCGCTTGGTTGCGATAATGTTAAAATTGTCGGGAGGGGAGCGTCGCGTCGTTTCCCTTTGGAACGGACGTTGACGGCGCGACGAAAGTTAAGTTTGTTAAAATGTGCAAGCGTTAGCTAACAACCGAAGGCTTGGCTAATTTTTTAAGACGGTTGAAACCGCTTAAAGCGATTCGCTTTCGCTTCCGGCGACCGTCGCGGCGGCGCGCCAAACGTCGAGATCGACCGTGTCGCCGACGAAACGGACGGAACCGTCGGCCATTAGCGCGTTAACGCCGCCGGAATGGTAGCTTCGAGCCGCGTAAAAGCCGTAATTCATATAGCTGCAACTGAATTGCGAGGCGTTCGGGGCGAGGAAAGCGCCGAAGGTGGAGTAGCTGGGCGACCCGGAAAGCCAAGTTCCGCAACGCGTCGTTTGCCAAGTCGGGGACGAAATCCCGTTTTGAATCGAGTCGACTTCCTCCGGCGTTTGGACGGTAAAGTTAGAAAAGGCTTGCATTTTGAGCATAACGCGCTTAATTTCCGTCGAGTTGCGAACTTCGTCGACCGTTCCCGAGACCGACGCGCCGGCGCCGGGGCCGATTCCCGCTTCCGAGAACATCAGCGTCGCGCTCGTTCCGTCGACGACGGCGGCGAGTTTGCGGTTCGCGCCGTAATAAAACAGACCGTTCGAGGCGAGTTTGCCGTCGACTTTCGTTCCGATTTTCGCGCAGTCGGAACCGGTGCAAACGACGTAGCTCGACGGGTAAAGCTCGGCGGTTTCGGCGTTTGCGTTGCCGGCGTCGGTGAAGATTTTGAAGTCGGAAAGAACTTTTGTTCCGGCGAGCGGGTCGCTCGGGCAGGCGAGGAACGACGCGTTTTCTTGAACGGCATCGGACAAGTGGTTGAGGATTCCGAGCGTTCCGTGCGAAATCGTTTTGTAAACCGGTTGCGAATAATCGATGAGGTTGGCGATGTTCGTCGCCTCCATATAGGGGAAGAGGCGCGCTTGAACCGAGTAGACTTCCGCCGAGGAATCGCCGAGCGGCGGGAACGCGTCGGCGTTAGTTCCGACGTAGTTGTGAACCGCTAACCCGTATTGTTTCAGGTTGTTAGCGCATTGCATTCGACGCGCCGCTTCGCGGGCCGCTTGCACTGCGGGAAGGAGAAGACCGATTAGAATGCCGATAATCGCGATAACAATCAATAATTCGACGAGAGTAAAACCGTTGCGTTTTTCAATAGCGTGAAACATAACGCCTTTTTCCTTTGGTGAAACGTCGCGGAGAAATCGCCGCCCGGCGGGTAGATTAATCTAACTTGCAAGCGAAAAAAAAACGATTTGGGCGCGTCCGAGGTGGGGAGGGGTGTCGGCGGGCAACTTGCGAAAACCGAAAACGATGCGAAAACGCGGTCGGAGCCGACCGGAACCGGCGGGGAGAAACGTCGATTCCGGTCGGTTGAAGAGCGCGAAACAGCCGGTTCGCGCAAAAAGGCGAACCGTCGACGAGTCTTGTCGTCAACAAGAGTAAGTTTATCCTAACAATTGGGTTTGTCAAGAGCGTCGATTAGATTAATCTAATTTTTTTTGAGAGAACGCCGCCCGACCTCGATGCGAATAAAAAAGGAATTTTTGACGAAAAAGAAAAAAGCGGTAACGTTTCGTCGCGACGTTTCGTCTTTAACATTGTCGTTCGGCGCTCCGCGACGGAAACGAACGACTCGACGAGCGCGGTCGGCGTCGGACGGAACCGGCGGGCGGGCTCGAACTATTTCAACTAAAAGAGGAGAGAAAAATGAAAACGTTTGCGAAGAAAATTTCGCGTTGCGTCGCCGTCGCTTCGATCGCGTTGGCGGCTTCGGTCGCGTCGTTTGGGGCGGTTAAGGCGCAAGAATGCCCGTTTGCGGACGATTCCGCGATTCTGTATTATTCGCCGTCGACGATCGGAAACGTCGGCGCGATCGCGTCGATTTGGCAAACCGAGGAGTTCGGCGTCCTTTTCGAAAAAGCGACGAAGAAAATCGACGAAGAACTCGCGGAAAAACTGGCCGAAGCGTCCGACGAAGCCGATTTCCCGAAGGAAAAACTCGATTATCTTAAGGACGCGCTGACGAAGGCGCTCGGCGAAGAACCGAACGCGGCTAATCTGACGAAGGCGTACTTCAAGTATGTCGACGGCGTCGCGTTGGCGGTCGGCGCGCCGGCGGACGGCGAAAATAAACCGCAAAGCGTTTCGTTGACGTGGATTCTGGGGTTCAACCCGGCCGCGCTCGAACTGTCGAAAGTCTGCGGCGACGACTTGGAAGTCGTGAAAAACGAAGGCGGCGTCTACATGGCGAAACTGACCGTCAAGAAAGACGATAAGTCGGAAACCGTTTGGGCGGGCGGTGTTAAGATTAAAGATTTGGATAAATACGCCGTCGTTTTAGCCGATTCGCAAGCGACGCTCGAAACGAAACTGACGCGCTTTCAAGCGTCGAACGCCTTTGTCGTTAAACGACTTAACGACGAAAGCGTTTATTCGGAGCTTCTGCTGAAAACGTCGCTTTTCGAACGCGCCGCGACCGAATTGGCGAAAAATGAAAAAGACGAAAGAGCGCAAGCGGTCAAAAGTTTTGTCGAGAAGGTGAAGTCGTTGCGCGTCAAGAAGTTGGACGTCGACGGGAAGTTTGCTCTTTCGGTCGAACTCGAAGCGGTCGACGCGAAATCGGCGAAGGAATTTAACGACTTGGCGGTCGGCGGCGTCGCGCTGTTGAGCTTGACTTCGGCGAAAAAAGAACTGAAAGCGGAAGAAAAATTCGCGCTCGAACTCTTGAAATCGGTTGAGTTTAAGAGCGAAGAAAACTCCAATTCCGCGTCCGCGACGTTGAAAATCGACCGCGACAAAGTGAAAACGATCGCGAAATGGATCGGCGATAAAATTCGCGAAAAAATGTAATCGCGTTTTAGACGATAAAACGTTAAGTAACCCTTTGAACGGCAACGTTTAGAAGACGATGAAAAACGAAAGCGACGAACGCTTAATCGAGCGATTTCAAACCGGCGAACGCGCCGCTTTCGACGAAATCGTTCGCCGGTATCGACCGCGTTTGCTCCGATTTTTGCGGTTGCGGACGCGGTCTTGGGAAACCGCCGAGGATTTGACGCAAGAGACGCTGACAAAAGCCTTTGCGTCGCTTGGGAATTTGCGGCGCGGCGCGTTCGTCGCGGGGTGGATTTATCGCGTCGCGTATCGGACGCTCGTCGATTCGACGCGGCGTCGCCGATTAGACGCCGTTTCCTTCGACGAAAACGCCGATTTTCGATCGAACGACGCGGCGTCAAATTCGGTTTTCGCAACGAGAACGACGCCGCGTCGACCGAATGGAACGGAGTTTGACGTCGCGTCGCCGGAAGAGCGGGTCGTTCGAGCGGACGAACGCGAAAACTTGTGGTTCGTCGCTCGGAAAACGTTGACGCAGAAAGAGTTTAAAACGCTTTGGTTGCGATACGTCGACGGAGCGTCGGACGCCGAAATTAGCCGCGCGTTGGGGTTTTCCGAAGTCGCCGTTCGCGTCGCGTTGACTCGGGCGAGACAAAAGTTGAGCGCGCGTCTGCGCCCCGAAACGGCGGAATCGGGCGAGCGAGAAAACGAAAGAAATTTGAATGGCGACTTAATGTCAAATAAGAACGACGTAAGATAAAGGCGCAACGTAAGCGTTGGAATAACGCGCGTTGAAGCGGCTCTTATCGACGGTCGACGAAGCGTTCGGAAAAAGCGCGATAAAATAATAAATAATAAAGGGCGGCGACAAATGAAGCGCGACCGGAGAACGATGAAATGACGCTTGAAACGGAAAAAAAGTTAAACGACGAAACAACGCGGTTTAAAGACGCGGCGTGGGAGCGGGAACTTGAGCGACGTTTGGCGTCCGACCTCGACGCTTTTCTAGCGACCGTCGGCGACGACGCGTTTTTTTTCGCCGACGAAGAGAAGACGGACGACGGGAAGGCGCGCCCAACGGCGAACGCGACGAAACAAGCTAGTAAACATCGGCGACTTCTTGGGTTGGCGACGTCGGTCGCGGCGTCGGCGTTACTTGGCGTCGTCGGTTGGTCGACGTTTGTTTACATCGAGTCGCCAAAAAAGGAGACGAGCGTAAAAACGACGGCGAGCGCCGGAGTTGTTGGCGATAATACGTCGTTAGTGGCGTGGAGCGTTGAAAAATGGGGCGAAACCGAACAAGCGACGCTCTGTCGACTCGTCGAGGAACGGTGGCTAAAGGGCGGCGTTTTAAAGAGAGGGAACGAAACGTCCGGCGGCGAGGAAAACGCCTTGGCTTTGGCCTCCGAGACCGAAGACGCGGCGGGCGAAGCGGAACGAGACAAAGAGAAAGAAAACGCGGGAATCGACGTAATCGCTTGGAACGACGCGCTTTCCGACGAAGGTATATCGTTGACGCTTTGGACTTACGACCCGTTGTGGCGAGTCGCGGCTTTATTGCGATGAACGGCGAGTCGCCGCGGAGACAACGCTTGACTTAAAGTTAAAAAATATAAATGTTTAAACGCCTCGGCAAGGAGTTGTCGAGGCGTTTTTTTATGTAAACGTCGCGTTGGGCGGGCCGGTCGGAGCAAAGAGAAAGGGGAGAGAGGAAAGAGGCGGAAGACCGCTTTGTCGTGATCGATTTAGCGCCCGGTAAACGTCTTTGGCGAAAACGTCGCTTTTTCTTGCGCCGGAGCGCGACTTCAAATTTTTCTGAAAATTTTTTTGCGATTTTTCCGTAATTTTTATTCGGCGGCCGCTCTTAAGGGTGAAAAAGAGGCGCGCGTCGCAAAAACAAAGAAAAGATTTTGCGGCGGCAAAGTTCGGAAATAAAGGTTTAACAGCGTTTAAACGTAAGCGAGGAAAAGACGTGGACTTGACGGAACGAATCGCGGCGTGCGTTTTTATCGTTTTGGTCGCGGCGGCGAGCGTCGGCGGCGGAGCCGGAAAAACGGAGGCGAGTAAAGCTTGTTGTTGCGTCGCTTACACTGCGACGAACGACGTCGCGGTCGTATACGCCGACGGCGCGGTCGCAAGTCGAGGCGTTCCCGTTTCTTGCGCTTCGACGCTGCGACGGTTGCGGCGCGCGAACCAAAAAACGACGGCGGTCGCGTTTCATCCGGACGGCGGTTACGTCGTCGTTTATGGGAAACGCGGGTACTGCGCCCGGCAAATTCCTCAAAGTTTGGCCGCCGAATTGGCCGATGTTAACGATTGTCGAGAAACGATTTACAGCGTCGCGTTTACCGGAGACGGCGGATGGGTGTTGCTGACGTCGGAACGTTGGCGATGGAGCGGAAACGTTCCGAAATCGTTGATCGAGCGAATGAAAACGGCGCGCGACGAAGGCGCTTCGCTTCAAAACGTTTCGTTCAACGCTTCGGGCGGCTGGCGTTTGTTTTGCGTTGCAAAAGATTTAAAATTAAAGGTTTATAGCGAAGACGCGAATAGAATGCAAAACCGTTTGGCGCGTCGAGCGCATTGGAGTTAGTTTGGGCTAATAATCGCCTCGCGTTGCGAAACGAGCGGCGCGTTTGAAAAGATTGAAAAATGTTGGGATATTGACGGCGCGTTTAAACGCGACGTTCGTTGTAAGAAAGTTATTGAAAAATATAAGGTTAAGGCGTTGACAATGAAATTGGCAAAGACGGTTAAACGGATTGCGATGGTTCTTATTTTAAGCGCGTGCGCGTTTTGCGTAGGCGGCGAAGCGACTCGGGCGCAGATTTCGCCCGATTCGACGAGCAATATTTTGCGTGAGGCGTTAAAAGATTATCGCGCCGACGTCGCGTACACGTATCGCGGCGGGTACGCGTTCGTTCATCTTAACGGCAAGGTGAGCGGGCGTTCGATTCCGCAAAGTTTCATCGATTACGCCAACCGACTGGAGAGCGCGGGAAAGAAAATTCACTCGATCGCGTTCCGGAAAAACGGCGGTTGGGTCGTGGTTTACGGAAATTACGGCTTCCGAGCGTCGAACGTTCCTTACGCGCTTTTGAACGAATTGGAACGAGCTAACGCCAATAAAGAAACGATTTACTGCGTCGCTATTTCGCCGCGCGACGGTTGGGTTGTGTTTACGTCGAAGAAGTGGCGCTGGGGCGGCGATATTCCGGTAGGGTTGCGCGAGCGAATGAATTTGGCGAGCGCGTCGGGCGGAGCGTTGCGTTACGTAACGTTTAATTCGTCCGGCGGTTGGCGTTTGCTCTATCTTAAAGACGGCGAACGCTATTGGCGCAGCGCGTCGCCCACCGAAGAACAGAAGAAAATCTTGCCGAAGATTAGCGATTAAACGCGTTGCGAACGTTTGGTAATCTTCGGCGTCGTAAGGGGTTGCGTTTAAGCGTCGGCGAGTTCCGGCGCTTCTGTTTGGAGACGCTCGACAAGTCGCGCGCTAACGACTTCCGGCGTTTGGGCCGCGTCGACGACGAACGCTTTGCCGGGAACGGCGAAACGCTCCCAATCGGCGACGGCGCGTAAAAAACCGTCGCGAACGCGGCGATGGAAGTCGGCGCCTTTCGATTCGATGCGGTCTTTGGAACGGTTTATGCGACCGAACGCGACGTCGACCGGGCAGTCGAGAACGAACGTAACGTCCGGGAGAAGACCGCCGGTCAAACGCGTTCCGAGGCGCCAAATCGTTTCCGCGTCGCCGTCGACCGCGTAACCTTGGTAAACGACGGTGGATAGGAGAAAACGGTCGACGAGAACGATTTTACCGGTCGCAAGGGCGGGGCGGATTTTATCGCGAACGAGCTGCGCTCGCGCCGCCATAAAGAGAGCCGTTTCGGCTTCCGGGCAGATCGCGAGGTCTTTTCGAGCAAGCAAAATCGCCCGAAGCGCGTCGCCGAGCGGCGTGTCGCCCGGGTCGCGAAAAAAAGCGACTTCGCGACCGCGATTTTGAAGCCAATTGGTAAGGCGGGCGATTTGGGCGCTTTTTCCGGCGCCGTCTCCGCCGCCGACGGCGATAAACATAGCGATTTTCCTTTCGTTGGGGCGGGCGCGCTTCTTCGTCGAGCGCCTAATAATTATAACGCGTTTTGGAGCGAAGGCAAGCCCCCGAGAAAAACGCGTCGCGTCGCGACGAAAGGCGCGGGGCGTCAACGAGCGGGCGCGTGCCGAAGCGGCGGTAAAGTAACGTTTTTCTCGTGTTCGGGCGCGTCGGCGAGCGAAACGACGACCTTGAGTCGCGGAAGTTCGCGTTGCAACGCTTTGAACGCGTCGACTTCGGCGGTCGAGCATTCTTCGGCGAAGACGCCGCGCAACTCTTTGAGCTCTTTGAGTTTAAGGATACTTTCGAGCGTGATTTTCGCGTTCGGCGCTCGGCGGACGAAAAGGACGCGAACTTGCTGGAATTGCGTCAGCGCGTCGATGTTTTCGTCGCTGAAAAATTGTTCCGGCGCCGAAAGCATAGCGAGCGGGAGCGCGGCGAACGGCGCGAGGCCCTTTTCCGTAAGGCGCGGACAGCCGTTAATCTCTAAAAACGCGAGGCGCGACAACTTGGAGAGCGGCGCGACGCCGGCGTCGCCGAGTTGCGGGACGTCCCTTAATATAAGGCTCCTAAGTTTCGTAAGTTTTGCGATTTCGGCGATTCCGGCGTCGGTAAGCGTCGGAGCTTTTTGGATAACGAGCCCGTCGAGCGTCGGCAGTTTCGCGATTTGCGCAAGGTTCGCGTCGGAAACGGGACAAGCGACCAACCGTAAGTCGCGCAACGAAACGCATTCCGCGACGCCGTTTAACGAATTTTCGGACAGCGAGTCGCAGTTCCGCAACCATAACGAACGCAACTTTTTACAAGCGGCGAGCGCGGCGAAATTCGGGTTCTTCCACTGCGGAAAATCGAGAAACTTTACGTCTTCGAGGTTCGGAAAGCGCGCCAAAATCTCGACGGCGCCGTCGGTAAGGTTCGGGCAACGCTGGAGGGTAATATGACGAACGCGCGGATTTCCGGCCAAACGTTCGAGGTCGGCGTCGTCGACGTCGGAATACCCAAAACTAAGAGCGATAACCGTTTGCGACGTTTCGATTTTCGCGAGGTCTTCGTCCGTGAAGGGGCGGATATCGTCGCCGTCGGCGTTGCGTTGGCCGCCGAAGCGGAGACGGTCGCCGGGGGCGCCGTCGCCGTTGCGGGGCGTCGGATCGAAGGCGTTCGCGGTCGGCGGCGCGTCGGGGGAAATCGAAACGTCGGCGGCGACCGCGTAATCGCCGAACGTGCAAAGCCCGAGAAAAACGGCGGTTACGACGAAAGAAAATCGGAGCAAGATTGAAGGAAAGAATGATTTCATTGTTGTCTCCTTGGAACTTAAAGGTTGCGTTGACTAAACTTGCGGCGCTTGCGCCGAGACGCTTAAGGCTTAAGATGGGGCGCCGACGCAAGCGTGGCGAGCCGTTCTTCAAAAATGAAAAACGTCTCGCCGCGTGTGTTTGTCTGTGTTGGTTGTGTGGTACAGTATAACGCGACGCGCGTCCTTTGTCAAGCGTTGGGAGTGAAATTTTTTACTTGCAAGCGAAATTGAGCTTGAACCTCGGACGTCGAGAGAGAAAAATTTTCCACAATAAAAAAGCGTCAAGTTTTGGAAAAAACAAACGAGACGCCGGAGGGAGACGCGCCGAAGTTGAGCGAATACAAGGGGGGAAACGCGCAGAAAAAAACGACGGCGTTTAGAAACCCATCGACTTTAAGAAAGAATCGTCGTCCGCCGATAAACGCTTTGACGACAGGACTTCCGCGCCGTCGGAAACGTCGAGCTTCTCCGCGCCCGGTAGTTTCGACGCGGCGTCGCTCGATAAGAAAAGGCCTTCGACGTCGACGCCGAGATCGCCGTCGCCGAGGTTCGCAAAGTCGACGTCGCGTCGACCGAAATCGAACGGCGTCGCGAAACCGTGTCGCACCAAACAGCGCTCCGTCGCGTCGACGACTTCCGCCGCCGTTTGGAAACGGTCGTCCGGGTTTTTCGCCATCATCTTCGCGCAAATTTGGAGCAAGTCGTTCCAAGCGTCGAGGCGTTCGGCGAAAACGCTGGTCGGTTCTTGGCGGCGGTGCGCGAGAAGACGCTCGGGAACCGAGCCGTTCGGGAAGGGCGGGCGCCCGACGAGGCAGAAATAGAGCGTCGCGCCAAGTCCGTAAACGTCGGCCCGCGCGTCGAGGTTGTGGCTGTCGACCGTTTGCTCCGGCGCCAAGTAGTCCGCGGTGCCGAGAATCCGCTTTTCGCTCCCCGGCGTAACGGCGGCTCCGACGAAAAGCGCAAGACCGAAGTCGATGATTTTCACCTCTTTACGTTCGTTGACCAAGACGTTTTCCGGCTTGACGTCGCGGTGAACGAGGCCGCGTTCGTGCGCGTGTTGGAGACCGAGCGCCGCTTGACGGATATACGACGCCGCGTCCTCGTAGGGCAACGCTTCGCCGTTTTCCGCCAACTTCTCGACGAGCTGTCGCAAATTGAGGCTGTCGAAGTATTCCATCGCGACGAAATGAACGCCGTCGCGTTCGTCGGCGCCGTAACCGTCGACGATGTA
>JAZQAP010000411.1:0-1737 GCA_045545275.1 Thermoguttaceae bacterium
GTCGCGGCGACGGAGCGTTCGCCCCATTCCGGCTCGTCGCGGCGGAACGGGTAAATTTCCGGCAAAAACGCGTCCGTTCCGTCGGCGTAAAAGAGGTAGTTCGAAACTTCCGGCGCCGCGACGACGTCCGCTTGCGTCGAAAGGCGAGTCGGGTCGACGGCGCGCAAGGAGTCGCTCCGGTCGCGGAGTTCTTCGGGGGTGAAGTACATCGCGGTGTCGTCGCCGACGTACCAAGCGAGAATCGCCGGGGAATGCCGCTCGACGTCGAGAAGGCGTTCGTCCGGGCCGTCGACGCCGACCCAAAGTTTGAAGTCGTGTTTCTCCGCGGCGGCGAGGAACGCGTCCGTTCGCCCGTCGAAATAAGATTGAGCGAAGTTGAACCCGGCGGCTTTCAAGTCGGCGAAGGCGCGGTTCAGGTCGAAACCGTTCGACGGATAGGGCGAAACCCCGTATATGCCGATCGGGAAGAACGGAACGCCGTCGATTAGCGTCGTCCCGTCGTCGCGGGGCGTGTAACGCGGCGTTTCCGGCGCGTTGCCGACGAAGAAAAATTTGCGCGCGACGACCGAATTGCCGCCGACGTCGGCGATTTCGACGGCGACCGAGTGAAGGCCCGGCGACCAAGGCGCGTCGTCCGGCGGCGTCAACGAAAGGCGCGAAGCGGCGAAGTCGACGTTCAAACGCGGCGCGGCGGCGTCGGACGCGTCGGAATTTGCGTTGAATTGGGCGGATTGGGCAAAGTCGGCGATTTCGGTTTCGTCGACGGCGAGTTTGAACGTCGACCAACGGAGCGGGGACGCGTCGTCGAGTTGGATTTCGACGGCGGCGCTTCCGTCGCGGGACGGAGCGGCGAACTGGCCGACGACGCTAACCTTCGGCGCTTGGTCGTCTCCGCCGACGCGGAAGAGGGCGTCGACGCGGTCGCCGATCGAAACGGAGCGGAGCGTCGGCGCGCTCGAGCCGTCGGCGTTCGGAACGAGCGTCGCTTTGTATCGGAAAAAGGGCGCGTCGACGGCGAACGGCGCGTCGAAAAAGGTCGCGGCGGTTCCGTCCGGGCCGACGAACTCGCCGAAGTCGCCGGGGATTGGGGGAAGTTGGAGCGTCGAGGAGGATTGCGGGGAATCGGCGCTTTGCGCGGTTTCGGCGTCTTGGGAAGTTTCGGCGGTTTGCGGGACGTCGGGGAGCGCCGGAGCGGTCGCGATTTGGAAACGAACGGCGGTTCCGGCGGGAACGTCGGCGTCCCAAGTTACTTGCGAACCGGCGCCGGGGAGAATTTCCGAAATAAATTCGCCCGAACGGCGGAACGGCGCGGCGGCGTCGACCGGCGTTTCAAACTCGACGGAGCGAATCGCGACCCAATCGCCGAGCGCGAGGTCGGGAATATCGAATCCGAGCCGAATCGCGAACGAGGCCGCCGCGTCCGGAACGCGACCGGAAAAAGCGCGGGAACCGAAAAAGTCGCCGACGCCCGCCGCGAAGAGGAACGGCGTTTCGCCGCAAGGCTCGCCGTCGCCGTCGAACCAAAGAACGGCGCAACCCTTCCAAGTCGCGTCGTCGTTCCCGGCCAACGCGGTTTTCGAACTTTTCGCCGCGACGCGAACGACGAACTCGCCGCCGGGCGCGCCTTTCGGGAGCGGGCGACGAACGCTCGTCGCGTTCCAAGCGGTATCGCCGTCCTCCGGGTCGTCCGGGTTCGTCGTTTTGCGGGCGACGACGAGCGCCGGAGCGCCGTCGAAC
>JAZQAP010000412.1:0-6006 GCA_045545275.1 Thermoguttaceae bacterium
GTTTGAGGCGCTTACCGGGCGCCCGGTCGCGACGACGATGTGGGGGCCCAATTTGGTTCACCCTCATATCGAGTTGGCGCGGCAAGCGGACGTTTTTTGCGTCGCGCCCGCGACGGCGAACACGATGGCGAAGGCCGCCGCCGGATTCGCCGACAATCTGATGACGTCGACGATTCTCGCGTTTACCGGAACGCTGATTTACGCGCCGGCGATGAACGCCGCGATGTGGGAAAAACCGGCGACGCAACGGAATGTCCGACAACTGATCGAAGACGGCGCGACCGTCGTCGGGCCCGAAACCGGACGTTTTAGTTGCGGGGAAGCGGGCGTCGGACGAATGGCCGAGCCGGAGACGGTTTTCGAGGCGATCGTCGCGGCGTTGCGAACGCGATCTTGACGGCGTTTCGCGACGGCGGGAGTCGAAGTTTGAAACCGCGGGGAAAAGCGAAAAAACGCGAGTCGCGGTTGTGTCGGTCGTAGGGAAAAGACGGGTTAAGCGCGAGGGATTCGACCGTCGGAAACGAGCGTAAAATCGGTGTTTTTACGCAAAAAAAGCTCTTTTAAGTAAAAAAATCTTGAAATTTGAAAAAAAACGGGAGAATTTCCTTTTTCCCCCTTGCGTCTCGCCGATTTTCGGGTATATTTCAGTAGTCGTTGCAAATTACCGGCGACAAAGAACGTCGACGAGCGCCGCTTGCAAATTCTTACGATGCTAAGCGCAGTGAGCCAAGACGCCATGAGGGCGACGTCGACCGCGGTTTAGAAATAAACTTCGGCGAACGCGAGTTTCACATTGACGTTCTTTGAATAGAGAAAGCCCCTTTCGCTCAACGGGTTAGGCTAAGTTAGTCGGCGACTGCAACATAATAGAAAAGTTTATCGAGCAAATTCGATTTTCCCGTTTTAAGTTTAAGACGTGGAAATAGCGTAAAATAAGAATTGCGCGTCGAAAAATGTAATTTGCGCCTTAAATTGCGCGAAGAGACGCCGATTCCGGATATTTGTCAATCAGGTTTGGAAAGAACGGAGAATTACAGTGTCGACTTCCGACAACGCCATCATCAGAATTCGTATGGAAGCCTACGATCACGCCACGCTCGATCAAAGCGCGCTTGAGATCGTTGAAACCGCTAAACGCACCGGCTCGATCGTTCGGGGCCCGATCCCGCTCCCGACGCGTATCGAACAATACACCGTCCTTTCCAGCCCGCACGTTGACAAGAAAGCCCGTCAACAATTTGAGATTCGCACGCACAAGCGCGTTATCGACATCGTTCAAGCGACCGCGAAAACGATCGACGCGTTGAACAAGCTGAACCTCCCGGCCGGCGTCGATATCAAAATCAAAGCGACGGGCGCTCGTTAATCTGCACTGAAAAAACTAAGCGTCGTAACGGCCTTCACCCAACGATAGACGGGCCGCAATGCGACTTAAATAAAATCTGTCTGCGATAGACATATAGAGGAAAAAGAGATATGGGTATCGGTTTACTTGGGCAAAAACTCGGTATGAGCCAGTTATACACCGAACAGGGAGAAGTGATTCCTGTTACCGTTATTCAAGCGGGTCCGTGCTGCGTTCTTCAAGTGAAGACGATGGAACGCGACGGCTACGAAGCCGTCCAACTCGGTTATAAAGACAAACCGCGCCGTCTCGCTCGCAAAAGCGAACGCGGCCACGTCGCCAATATCGACAGCAAACGCCAAAAGGCGGCGGTCGCGGCGGGCGTCGAAGTCGCGAAGAAAGCGGATTGCGAACCGAAACGTTTCATTCGCGAATTTCGCGTTCCGGTCGAAGGTTTCGAAGTCGGTCAAAACTACGACGTCGAAGTTTTCAACGACGTCGTCGCGGTCGACGTTACGGCCCGCAGCAAGGGTCGCGGTTACGCCGGGGCGATGAAACGCCACAATTTCAGCGGTCAACGCGCGACGCACGGCGTTAAGAAATGCCACCGTCACCTCGGTTCGACCGGTTGCAGCGCCTACCCGAGCCGCACCCCGAAAGGGAAGCGCATGCCGGGGCACTACGGCAACGCCAAGTGCACGGTTCGCAATCAAAAGGTTGTCGTTGTCGATAAAGAAAATAATTTGCTCGTCATTCGCGGCGCCGTTCCGGGCCCGATCGGCTCCTACGTCGCGATTCGTCCGACCAATAAATTGCCGGCTCCGAAACACAACAAGTGGCGCCTCGCCTGATTTTCGGACGACGTAAACGCAAATAAGAAAATAAATATTTAATTTGAATATTGAGTTAAAATGACTAACTTACCGATTTACGACAAGACCGGCGCCCAAGTCGGGTCCTACGAACTCGATCTCGACGCGATGGCGCCGAAGGTCAGCAAACAGTTGCTTCACGACGCCGTCGTGATGTACCAAGCGAACCTTCGTCAAGGTTCCGCGAAAACGAAGACTCGTTCCGAAGTTTCCGGTTCCCGTAAAAAGATGTACCGCCAAAAGGGCACGGGGAACGCTCGCGCCGGCCATAAACGCAGCGGCGTTCGTCGCGGCGGCGGTCATATCTTCGCCAAGACCCCGAAAGATTGGTCGTATCGTCTTCCGCGCAAGGCTCTGCAACTCGCGACCCTTATGGCGATGGCCGAAAAAGTTCGCGCCGAATTCGTTAAGGTTATCGACGTTCTTCAAGTCGAAGCTCCGAAAACGAAAGTCGTCGCCGAAGTTCTCGGCAAACTCGCGATCGAAAAGACGGTTCTCGTCGTCGTCGACAAATACGACGCGAATATGTACCTCAGCGTTCGCAATATCCCGACGGCGAAAATTCTTCCCGTTTCCGACCTGAACGCTTATGAAATTCTTCGACCGAAACAACTTTTGGTTACGAAATCGGCGATGGATGAGTTCGTTAAAACCCGCGTCAAGGCCTAAGTTTAACTTAGCGTAGACGCACGGAAATAAACGAACCAGAAAGATAAGGAATAAGACAATGCCTCAATGCAAAGACGTTACCGATACCAAACTCGTTCTCGAGCCGTATCAGGTCATTATTCGCCCGATCGTTACCGAAAAAGCTTTCCACAACTCGTCGGCGCGCAACACCTACACCTTCGAAGTTAACAAACTGGCCTCGAAGCTCGACATTAAAGACGCGATCGAAGCGCTTTACGACGTCAAAGTCGTCGCCGTCAGCACGCAAAACCGTCAAGGCAAAAAACGCCGCACTCGCAAGGGCGTCGGTTGCACGAAATCGTGGAAAAAAGCGATGGTCAAATTGGACGACGAACATCGTCTCGACCTCTATTGATCGACCGACGTTTCGAATTGAAGAATAAATCAACGTAATAAAATAGCGAGATTAACATAATGGGTATTCGACGATACAAACCGAATAACGCGGGTCGGCGAGACATGAGCGTCAGCGACTTTGCCGAGCTGACCAAGGGCGCGAAGCCGGAAAAAAGCCTTCTTCGTCCGAAGCGTCGTTGCAACGGTCGCAACAACCAAGGCGTCATCACCGTTCGCCATCGCGGCGGCGGCCACAAACGTCAACTTCGTTTGATCGACTTCCGTCGCAATAAGGACGGGATTCCGGCGCGCGTCGCCTCGATTCAATACGACCCGAACCGCACCGCTCGTATCGCGCTCTTGGTTTACGCCGACGGCGAAAAACGCTACGTCGTCGCTCCGGAAGGCTTGACCGTCGGTATGACGCTCAACAGCGGCGCCGCCGCCGAACCGCGCGTCGGGAACTGCCTCCCGTTGAACAAGATTCCGCTCGGTTCCGAAATCCACAACATCGAACTTCGCCCGGGTCGCGGCGGTTGCATGTGCCGCAGCGCCGGTTCGAAAGCGACGCTCGTCGCTCGCGAAGAAAACTGGGCGCAAATCACGCTCCCGAGCGGCGAAATCCGTCGTATTCCGAGCGCCTGCCGCGCCGTCATCGGCGTCGTTGGGAACGGCGAACACATGAATATCGTCCTCGGTAAAGCCGGTCGCAGCCGTTGGCTCGGTCGCCGCCCGTACGTCCGCGGCACCGCGATGAACCCGATCGACCACCCGCACGGCGGCGGCGAAGGCCGCACCAAGGGCGGTCGCCATCCGGTTAGCCCGACGGGCAAGCCGACCAAAGGCACCTCGACCCGCAAACACAAGAAGCCGTCGAACAAGGCGATCATTCGCCGTCGCCGCAGCCGTCGCTACGGCGTCCTGAAACTTTCCTGATAGCGATTGGTTTGTAAATTGACGGGAGGAAAAGAAGCCTCCGTTTCCTCCCGCGGTTTAGTTTTCCGCAACAAAATAAGAAAACTTCAACTGGAAAATAAATGAGTAGATCACTTAAAAAGGGTCCGTTCGTTGATTATAAACTTTTCGCTAAAATCGAAAAGCTCGATCAACAGGGCAAAAAAGAACCGGTTAAGACTTGGGCGCGCGCTTGCACGATCGTCCCCGAATTTGTCGGCCATACGTTCCTCGTTCACAACGGCAAAGCGTTTTTGAAGGTTTTCGTTACCGAAGAAATGGTCGGCCACAAGTTGGGCGAATTCTCGTTGACTCGCGTTTTCCGCGGCCACGGCGGCAAAGGCAAATAATTCGGATAGGTGCGAACAATGCAAGAAGAAAAATTGAACCAAGTTCCTCAATATCGCGCGAAACATATGTTTGCGCAGATTAGCGCCCAAAAGGTTCGCGTTTTCGCGGACTTGATTCGCGGCAAATACGCCGACGAAGCGATGACGCTCCTGCAATGCTATCCGAACCGCGGCGCGCGTATGCTCGAAAAAGTCCTGAAGAGCGCGATGCACAACGCCGAAGACCTCCGCGCTTCGTCGATCGAAGACCTTCGAATCGTCGACGTTCGCGTCGACGGCGGCCCGATGGCCCGTCGTTGGAAGGCCGGTTCGCGCGGCATGTCGACGGTGATCAAACGCCGCTCGAGCCACATCAGCGTCGTTTTGGAGTAATTGTCAGCTAGCACGGGCGAAAATCGCCATTAAATACAAGGACTAGTAAGTCATGGGTCAAAAGGTCAATCCCGTCGCGTTTCGCGTCGGCGTTATGGAAGATTGGAAGAGCCGCTGGTACGCTCCGAAAAAAGAATTTTCCGCGCTCCTCGTCGAAGACAAGCGAATCCGCGACTTCATTAAAAAGCAAAAGAATAAAGACGGCGCTCCGATTTACCCGGCGATCGCGAAGATCGAAATCGAACGCACCCGCGACGAAGTTCGCGTTATTCTCTTCGCCGCTCGTCCCGGTCTCTTGATCGGTCGCAAGGGCGAAAAGATTGAAGAGCTTCAAAACGAGCTCCAACTTCTCACCGGTCGTCGCATCAATCTGAAGATTGAGCAAGTCGAAGACCCGGAATTGGTCGCTCAATTGGTCGCGGAAGATATCGGCGATCAACTTTGCAAACGCGCCAGCTTCCGCCGCGTCATGAAGCACGCGATGGGCAAAGCGATGGAAAAGGGCGCCAAGGGCATCAAGATTCAACTGTCCGGACGTCTCGGCGGCGCCGAAATGGCTCGTTGCGAGAAACAAGCGGTCGGTTCGATTCCGCTCTCGACTCTTCGCGCGAAAATCGATTACGGCTTCGCGGAAGCCAAAATCGCGCAAGGTCATATTGGGATTCAAGTTTGGATTAATCAAGGCGAATATAGCGAGGACGATAACAATGGCCAGAATGCCGAAAAGAGTCAAGCACCGAAAAGTACAAAGAGGGCGTATAAGCGGTAACGCGACCCGCGGCCAAGCTGTCAGCTTTGGCGATTTCGGGCTCCAAACGCTCGAAGGCGGCTGGATTAGCGCGCAAACGATCGAAGCCGGTCGTATCGCGGCGCAACAATACCTCCGCGCCGAGGGTAAGCTTTACATCCGCATTTTCCCGCATAAACCGATCACCTCGATTCCGCTCGAAACTCGTATGGGTAAGGGTAAAGGGGAACCGGAATACTGGGCCGCCGTCGTTCGACCGGGTACGGTTATGTACGAAGTCGCGGGCGTTCCGGAAGAAACCGCGAAGCTCTGCTTCAACCGTCTGGCGCACAAGATGCC
>JAZQAP010000413.1:0-4741 GCA_045545275.1 Thermoguttaceae bacterium
ATCGTCGCGTTGGCGACGTATTGGAAATCGCCGCTTCTCTTTGAAAACGAAGATTTTACGGCGGTTGTGAATCCGGGCAAACCGGATATGGAGCTGGTCGTGAAGGAGGGGCGCGAACTCAAACGGTACAAGGCGAGCGGCGAAAACGGAAGCGGCGAGGGCGAACTTTTGGGACGCGCTTATCGTCTTCCGGACGGCCAAGTCGTTTACGTTCCGACGGATAAGGAAAAGCGACGCGGCGTCGAAAATGGAGCGAGCGAGAGCGCGAACGGAGGAGAAAACGAATGAGCGGCGTTTTTAACGCGTTGAAACGTCGGAGGTTAGGAGCGACGGTTGCGCGACGCGCGGCGACCGTCGTTTTTTTGGCGTTCGTCGTAATGTTTTTGACTTCTTGTCGTCAAAACGACGAATCGGCGCAACTTCCAGAAACGCCGTCGGTTGCGTCGGTCGAAAACGCCGTCGATAATGAGCGCGCGAAGCGGACGTTTAAAGCGGCGTTCGTCGGGTGGAGCGACGCCGATTTCGCGCTTTGGCGTTCGACGACCGACGGAACGAATTTCGCAACGGAAGCCGTTAAGCGCGAAGCGTTTGCGTCGACCGATTTCTCCGATTGCGACGTTGTGTTGATTCGCGCGATCGGTTGGACGCCGACCGACGAAGAACGAGCGAAAATCGACGAGATTTTTGCGCAAAACGTTGCGACGATAGCGTTTCCGGCGACGCTCGACGCGGCGCGAGGAGCGACGAACGTTTCGCCGGAATTGGCGGCGGCGTTTTACGAGTATTTGTCGTTCCCTTGCGAGGAAAACGTTCGGTCGGCAGTCGCTTTCCTCGCCGAGAATTTCGGCGGTTCGGGGCGCTCGGAAATCTTTTATTGGGAAGATGTTGCGGAAGACGCGGATAGGGCAAAGACAACTGGCGGCGCCGCGTCGCGTTTGGCGTTTGACGTTAAGTCGCCAAAACAAGCGCCGCCGTTCGGGTATTTTTATTGGGGGCCGCGAATCGACGAAACGCTCGAAGCGTTTCAAGCGCGACGCGACGCCGACGGTCGCGCCTTGCCGCCTAACTCGCCTAAAATCGCGCTTTTCGGGGCGTTTCTCGAACCGTTCAAAGAAGAGGAGCGAGGGCCGCAGGACGAATTGATTGCGAAGTTGGAAGCGCGCGGTTTCGACGTGTATCCGATTTACAACTTGAAAAACAACAAGAATTTGTTACTCGACGTCAAACCGGATTTGGCGATTTACTTTCCGCGCGGTCGAGCGCTCCCGGACGGCGCGGCGGTCGACGTCTTTAAGTCGTTGAATTGCCCGGTGTTGTCGGCGGTTTGCCTCTCCGTTTCGGAAGCGGAATACCGTTCGCAACCGGTCGGCGCGACCGGCTCGTATTACGCGTTGACGACGGCGCTCCCGGAACTCGACGGCGTTATCGAGCCGACCGCGATCGCGACGAAGGACGCCGACGAAACCGGCTTCGTCGCTCGTCGGGCGCTTTCGGAGCGAATCGACGCGCTCGTCGAACGTTGCGCCGGTTGGGTCGAGTTGCGCCGCAAGTCGAACGCGGACAAACGGTTGGCGATTTTCTTTTATAAAGCGCCGGGCGGGAACGCGTTGACGGCGCAGAGTCTCGAAGTCGTTCCGTCGCTGTACAATACGTTGACGCGGCTTCGCGACGAAGGCTTCGATTTGGGCGCGGATTTTCCGCAAACGCTCGACGAATTTCGACTTAGAATCGAGCGCGAAGGGCGGACGATCGGCCAATGGAACCTCGGCGATTTCGAACGTTTCATCGAGGAAGCGCGCCCGGAGTTCGTTTCGGAAAGCGTTTATCGGAAATGGTTTAACGAAAATTTGACGGAAGACGTTCGACGCCGCGTCGTCGACGTTTGGGGGGCGGCTCCGGGCGACTATATGACGCGCGACGTCGGCGACGAGTTCGGCGTTTTGGTTCCGCGTCTGCGGTTCGGGAACGTCGCGCTGATTCCGCAACCGTCGACCGACGTTTTGGAAGACGCTCCTTACTCCAAAAACGACAACGACTTCGACGCGGTTCACGGAACCGACAAGGCGCCGCCGCACTTCTACTGGGCCGCTTATTTTTGGGCGCTACACGGTTTCGCGGCGGACGCGGTCGTTCACTTCGGGACGCACGGTTCGCTTGAGTTTACTCCCGGGAAATCGGCCTTTACGACGGAAAACTGCTTCCCGGACGCGCTGATCGGCGACAAACCGCACCTTTATTTGTACAGTATTAACAACATCGGCGAAGCGTTTCTCGCGAAGCGGCGGGCGCGGGCGACGATTATTTCGCACCTCACGCCGCCGTTTACGCAAAGCGAGTTATACGGCGATTTAAAGACGGTCGACGCTAAGTTGCACGAGTATTTGGAAACGACCGATTCCGCGCTCAAAAGCGAAACGGCGGCGGCTCTCGTCGCGGCGGTTTTGCGGTCGAATCTGCTCGACGATTTGCTCGACGAACCGGCGTTTCGAGCGTTTGAGGACGCGGCGTTTCGGGCGGAGTTCGAGCGCTCCGGACGCGTTTTCGACGACGCGCAAGTCGAGACGTTGCACCGAGTTTTGCATCGTTACGAAGACGCGGCGGTCGCCGACGGGCTACACGTTGTCGGACGGCCTTGGACGGACGAGCAAGTCGCGCAAACGGCGGCGCAAACGACGCTTGCAAAAGACGACGCCGAGAAACGGTTGCGCGATTCGTTCGAACTCGAACTTAACCGCTTTGTCGACGGACTTTGCGGGCGCTTCATTCCGCCGTCGACCGGGGGCGACTTTTTAGTCAACAACGACGCGGCGCCGACCGGGCGGAACCTCGCCGGGCTCGACGTTCAAAAGTTGCCGACGCCGGAAGCGGAGCGGTTGGCCGCGAAGTTGACCGACGACGTGTTGGCGGCGCATCGCGAAGCGAACGGCGGCGCTTGGCCGCGTCGCGTCGCTTGCGTTCTTTGGGGGGGCGAGTCGATTCGAACGCGGGGCGTCGCGATTGCGCAAGTCTTTTATTTGCTCGGGGTTCGGGTAAAATTCGATTCGCGCGGAAACGCTTCGGAACTCGAATTGATTTCGTCGAGCGAACTCGGGCGGCCGCGAATCGACGTTCTCGTTCAAACGTCGGGGCAGTTCCGCGACGCGTTCGGGGCGAAGATCGAGGCGATCGACCGCGCCGTTCGGTTGGCGGCGGAGGCGGACGACGACGCGTTTCCGAATTTTGTTCGGGAAAACGTCGCGAAAATAACGGAGCGGCTCGTTCGAGAAAACGGAACGCAACCCGAGGAAACGTCGGAGCTTGCGACGGCGCGAGTCTTCGGGTCGACGAACGCGCTTTCTTACGGAACCGGGATTATGCGGCTCGTCGAACGGGGCGACCTTTGGAACGACGAAACGGAAGTCGCCGAACGTTATCTCGCGAATATGTCCGGCGTCTATCGCGACGCAAGTCGTTGGGGAACGCCGGTTAAGGGACTGCTCGAATACAATCTCGACGGAACGGAACTGATGTTGCAGTCGCGCTCGTCCAACGTTTGGGGGCCGGCGAAACTCGACCACGTTTACGAGTTCGCAACCCTTGCGACCGCCGTTCGCGCCAAAACGGGGAGCGACCCGAAAATTTGGTTCGACGATTTACGTTCGCCGACGAATCCGCGCGTCGAAACGGCTCGAGCGGCGCTCCGCGAGGAGTTGCGAACGACGCTTTGGAACCCTAAATATTTGAAGGGGTTGCAACGCGAAGGAGCGGGCGCGGCGGCGTCGACCGCGAAGACGGTTCGCAATCTTTACGGCTGGAACGTCGCGCAACCGGGGACGATCGACGCGTCCGTTTGGGAGGAGACGACCGCCGTTTTCGTCGACGACGCCCGCGACCTCGGGATTCGCGAATGGTTCGAAACGCAAAACCCAGCCGCGCTTCAAGATATGACCGCCGTTATGCTCGAAACGATTCGCAAAGGGTATTGGGACGCCGCGCCGGAAACGGTCGAGAAAATCGCGAAACTGCACGCCGAGTTGGTTGCAAAGCACGGCGCTTCCGGGAGTTACGAGACGATCGGGAATAAAAAGTTGATCGAGTTTATCGGAACGCTTCCGCTTGGCGAGGCGGGGGACGCCTACCGCGCCGAGATCGAACGAGCGACGACGCCTCCGCAAGCGCCGCAAATACAAGGGTTGGCGTTGACGGAAATAACGGAGAACGCCGAAAAAACGCCGGAAAGCGACGCGACGTCGACGGACGCGTCGGCGGAACGTCGGCGAGCGCTTCTCGTTTTCGCGGTTTTGCTCGGCGTCGTCGCGGCGGGGTTTTGCGTCGGCGAGTCGCGACGTTGAACGCCGGAAAGCGGAGGGCGCGATTGGATTTTCGCTTACTTTTGAGGGAAAGCGGGCGGTTAAGAAATTGCGTCGACTTTTACGCGCCGCTAGCCAAACGGGAAATTTCGAGTATAATATCGAAAAGCGGACGCTTCGCCGCGAACCGTCGGGAATCGGCGGAAGTCAAGCGGAGCGAAACGCGTCCGGCGCCGACGTCGAATAATACGGCGACGGCGATATTAATAGAAGGAAAGAACGGCCCCGCCGCTTGCGACGGCGAGACGCTCGACGAAACCAAGAAAGTCGAGGCGAAAATATGACCGAAACGACCCAAACCGCCCAAAAGTTTATCTATCTTGACAACAACGCGACGACCGCGATCGCGCCGGAAGTCCTCGACGCGATGCGCCCCTACTTCGAAGCGGAGT
>JAZQAP010000414.1:0-1775 GCA_045545275.1 Thermoguttaceae bacterium
CGGTAAACCGGTTTCGTGGTCGAACGCCAGAGGTTCATACCGATACCCGGTTCTTGGTACCAGACTTTATACGTCTTCGCGCCTTCGACGGCTTCCCAAGTCAGCTCGAAGTAGCCGTTCTTGTTTTGCGCGGAAGCGATAACCGGGGTCGCGAGTTTGTTGTCGTCGACAACCGGTTCGTCCGTCGTATCGTCGCCGGTCGCGTCGTCGCCGGTCGTATCGTCCGTCGCGCCGTTGTCGCCTTCGCCGTCGACTTCTTCGTCTTCAACCCAAAACGGAACGACGACCGGTTCCGAAGCGTCGGACGCTTCGAAGCCGGACTTCGGTTGGGCGACGACCCAAACTTTGTAGTTCTTGCCTTTAAGGGCGCCGTAGTGCGTGTACGACGCTTTCGTCGTCGAACGCCAGAGATTCATCGAAATCCCGTCTTCTTTGTACCAAACCTTGTACGATTTGGCGTTTTCAACGGGTTCCCACGTCAGCGTGAAGTTGGAGTCGTTGACTTTAACGTCGTCGATCACCGGCGCGTCCAACTTGGTTTGCGCCGACGCGAACGCCGCCGTCAGCGACAACGCCAACGCCGCCGCGCACGTCGCGAAACGTTTAAACATTTTCATAACACTTTCCTTTAAAACTTACGCGTCTTGTCGACGCAACGGTAACAACGCTCCGCGCTCGCCTCCCTCGCGCGGCGCGCAACACGTTTTTCAAAATTTCATATCGGCGGTAAGAAATTGGAGACGGTCGGCGTAAAAACGCGACGGTATTTAGGGGTTAACGCTAGGAAACCCGCCGCGTCGCGTCGAATACGGTCGACGTCGCGCCGTTCTAGGCGAAATTAACGACGCAATATCAAAACGCGTCGCGCCTCTAATTTTCCGATATGAATTTCCGAAAATTAGTCCCTTAATTCTTTCAGAAACTGCATTCAGTATATTCATACTTTCAGAAAAAACAACCTATTTTTCCTATTTTCGACAAAATTTACTCAAAAAAAAAAAACGATTTTATCGTTACAGCCCAACCCACCCGTTCAATTAATCCTTTGAAAAAAAATTAACCAAAAAAACAAGTTTTCGCTAAATTTTTCAACCTTCCGGCTTAATTTTCAAGGAACGTTCGAAAGCGCAAATTGCGCCGGGGTAAATCGCAACTCTTTTAATCGAGCCAATTAACCGTTTCTTTTCCAATAGTCGACGTTCGCTCGGTCTTTCGACGCGACAAACGTCGGCGAAGTCGCGCCGCCGAGGATTTCCGCGTCGTTTTTCCCGGACGCGACGTTTTTTCTCGACGACGTTCCTAAGAGGAAAAACTCAACCGATTTTGCCTAAATTTCCTCAAAAAAAATATTTTTTTTCAAAAAACGTTCGACGATATTTGGCGTTCGCTTGAAATCGGTCGCGCCGACGATTATAATGAGTCGAGTATTGCTTCTCGACGTTCGCCGCCTTCGACGAACCGTCGCCGCCTTTCCTCGCGCCGTTCGGAGTTTCGCTATGTCGCCACGTTTTTCTCGCCGTTCTTTCCTCGCTTCCGGAGCCGGAGCCGCCGCGTTCGCCGCTCTCTCGGGCGCCCGATATATTCAAGCGCAAGACGCGCCGCCAATCCAAGGTTTCGACGAAACGAAAACGAACGTCGACGAACAAAACGTTTGGAAACCGTTTACCGACCGCAAGTTGCGAATCGGAATCGCCGGATTCGGCCTTTGCCAATTCGGCGCGCAGTTCGGTCTCCAAGACTGCCCGAACGCGGAAGTCGTCGCCGTTACGGATCTC
>JAZQAP010000415.1:0-2977 GCA_045545275.1 Thermoguttaceae bacterium
TTAACGAAGCGCGCGAACAAAACCTGTTCGACGAAGCGTCGCGTTCCGATCGAGTATTTGACAAATCGTGCAAACGTCGAGTTTATAAGGCGTTTCGTCGAGTTCGTCGACGCGAACGACGTTCCGCTTCGCGACGCGCTGGGGGCGCTCGCCGTCGCGCTTTTGCGAGAGCGGGGGATCTTGGACAAGGCGAACGTCGTCGACGTTTTGGACGCGGAGCGGTTCGCGTCGATTCCGAAAATCGCCTCTTGGACGCCGCCGCTCGACGAAACGGATCTCCTTGGCGCGGCTTATCTTGCGTCGACGACCGAGGGCGAGCGCAATTTGAAGGGCGCGTATTACACGCCCCGAAAAATCGCCGAAAAAATGACCGCCGATTTCGACTTTTCCGGCGGTAAAACCTTTCTCGACCCGTGTTGCGGCGGCGGCGCGTTTTTGACCGCGTTAAAAAACGTCGAACCGGAGCAAATTTTCGGCGGCGATTTCGACCCGACCGCCGTCTTTGTCGCGAAAATTAATCTTTTGCTGAAATTTCCGAACCGCGCCTTTGCGCCGCAAGTCGTTTGCTGGGACTTTTTAAGCGCCGAAGCGGAACGAACCGCTCGCGCCGCCGGCTTTCCGGAAAAATTCGATTTTGTCGCGACGAATCCGCCTTGGGGCGCCGCGACGACGCCGTGTAAAAGTTGGAAAGAGCAAACCGCCGAAAAACAAACGTTAACGTTGGACGATTTCGCGACGAAAGACGTTTTCGAACGGTTTTTCGCGAAGGCGTTTACCTTGACGAAATCGGGCGCCGCCGTCCGCTTTTTGTTGCCGGAGTCGGTTCTTAACGTCGCGTCGCACCGGGACTTGCGCCGCTTTTTGACGGAGCGCGTTCGGCTGGAGCGGATAACGTTTCGCGACGAGACGTTCGCCGGGGTCGCGACGAAATGCGTCGTCGTGTCGACGCGTTGCGCGGCGCCGTCGGAAACGTTGGAAGTCGAGGACGCGCAAGGCGTTCGGAACGCGACGACCGCGCCGTTTTTCGCGACGAAGAATCGCGTTTTTTCCTTTCCGACGCCGGAGGACGAGGCGATTTTGCGTCGCGTTCGCGAACTCGGGCGTTTCGATTTGAGCGAAAGCGTTTGGGCGCTCGGCGTCGTTACCGGGAACAATCGCGAAATCTTAAAGCGCGTTCCGGAAACGGGTTGCGAAGCGATTTACACCGGCAAGGAGATCGAGCCGTTCGCGCTGAAACCGCCGCAATTTTACTTGCGTTACGACCGTTCGCGTCTGCAACAGGTCGCGAAAGAAGAGTATTATCGAGCGCCGGAAAAGTTGGTTTATCGCTTTATTTCCAAGCGGTTGACGTTCGCTTACGACGCGTCGCAACGCCTTTTTTTGAACAGCGCGAACATTTTGATTCCGCGGATTCCCGGGACGAGCGCGAAAACGGTCGCCGCGTTTTTGAATTCGGAGCTTTTTCAATTCTATTATTCGCAAACGTTTGCGGGCGCGAAAGTGTTGAAAAGCGAACTGTCGGAATTGCCTTTTCCGGCGGTCGACGCGGCCTTGAATCGACGCTTGGAAGATTGCGTCGACGCAATTTTAGCGGGCGAAACCGCCGAAATCGAAACGTTAAACGACGAAATATTCCGTTTTTATCGACTAAACGGCGCGCAAGTCGAGCGGATTAAAAGAAAAAATCGAGAAAAATGAAAAGGAAACTCGCGAACGTTAAGGAGTGGGGAGCGTTTGGACGAGGGGCCGATAACGAAATTTTTCGCCGCGCCGCCGGTCGAGCGACGTAAGAAGGGGAAGGAAAGGAGCGTCTCTTGAAAATTTACTTTACCGCCGAGGAAATCGCCGCCGCCGTCGGGCGCGTCGCGGCGCAAATTAACGATTATTATCGTAAGACGCCGAACGACAATATTTTAGTCGTCGGCGTTTTGAAGGGCGCGGCGATATTTTTCGCCGACTTGGCGCGTAAATTCGATTTTCCGCTGGAAATAGACTTCGTTCGCGCCGCAAGTTACGGCGACGCGCGAGTTTCGAGCGGAACCGTCGCGCTGACGAAAGACGTCGAAACGCCGCTCGAAGGGCGTCGCGTCTTGATCGTCGAGGATATGATCGACTCCGGACGTTCGCTGAAACGGTTGCGCGATCATTTCTTAAGTCGCGGCGCCGCGGAGGTTTGCATCGTTGTTTTGATTGATAAGAAGACGACGCGCGCCGTCGACGTTCCGGTCGAGTGGAGCGCGTTAGAGTCGGAAGACCGCTTTTTGCTCGGATACGGGCTCGACGACGGCGAACGCGGACGCAACTTGCCCGACCTTTGGGTCGTCGATTAAGTCGTTGGAACGCCGAAGTTTAGAACGCGCAAAAAAATAAAAACGCCGTCGCGCAAAACGACGGCGTTTTTTATTGAGCGAACGTTAAACGCGTCGAGCGGCGCCGGAAAAGACGCGGCGCGACGTCGTAAGTCGCGGAAAAACGTTAGTTGCGTTGGAGAACGCCCGCTTTCAAGTCGTCCGGCGCCTGACGCTTCAAGACGAAGCGTTGTTTCTTGCCGGTCGCCGTGTACGGGAGTTCCTCGACGAAACGATAGTAGCGCGGAATCGTAAAGCTCGACAAACTCGGGTGTTCGGAGCAGAACTTTAACAATTCGGCGACGGCGAGCGACGGATCGGAAAGGACGACGTAAGCGACGAGCGCTTGGCCGCGCGTCGTTTCCGCAACCGGGACGACGACGCAGTCCGAAACTTTCGGGCAGTCGCAAATCGCCTCTTCGATCCGCTGCGGATAAATGTTTTCTCCGGCGCAGATCATCATATCGTCTTTGCGTCCGACGATGGAAACGTATTCGTTCTCGTCCCAAATCGCGAGGTCGCCGGTGTAAAGGTAGCCGTTCTTGAACTTGCGCGCGGTCTCCTCCGGTTTGTTGAAATAGCCGTAAGCCGTTTTCGAGTTGCAACGGACGATCACTTCGCCGAGCGTT
>JAZQAP010000416.1:0-1541 GCA_045545275.1 Thermoguttaceae bacterium
CGTTCAACAGCTGCTTGTGCATCACGTTCGCCAAGACGTTCGGCACGTCGACGGTCGAAAGCTCTCCGGCGGCGCGCCCGAAACGGTATCGGGCCGGGTCGATGAACGCTTGAAGTTGAGCGCGTTGGAGCGTTTCCGTCAACGAACTAGCGTCGGCGTAACCGGCCCGGGCGGCTCCGGCGCGATACATCATTCCCATCAGCGTCAAGTTGCGGTTTTCGCTCCGACTCGCTTCGTCGATTTCCGCCTCCGAGTAACCGAGTTTTTCGAGCGTTTTCGGCTCGACGCCCCCCGACGTCAAGAGCGACGCTTCCGCGACGCGGGCCGCCGACGGACGCGGGCGCGTTTGAAACGTCGTCGTTTGCGAGCCGAGCCGGTCGACCGGGAACTTCGTTCGCGTCCAAGGGCGCGGGCCGCCGAGAACGCCGACGCCGCGCGACGCGTTCGCCGTTTTGTTCGCGTCGTCTTCCCCTTCCGCGCTCGCCGTTTTGTCGGCGTCTTCTTCGGAGGGCGCCGACGCGGACGCGGTTTGCGCCGATTCGTCCGGAGCGTTCGCGGCGCCGAAACGAGCGAACGCCGCTTGCGCGACTTCGAGAGTCTCCGGCGCGGCGTTGACGACGTCGTCGATTCCCAACGACGCGGCAAAGGCGACGAACTCCGGGTCGGCGGGGTCGATTTCCCCTTCGGCGGACGCGGTTTTGCTCGGGTCGCCGTCCGGAGCGTTCGCGCTCGCCGACTTGTTCGGGTCGTCCGGAGCGTTCGCGGCGGCGTCCAAAATCTCTTCGACGACGTCGGACGGAAGCGGGGCCGCGTTCGGGTCGGACGCCGCTTGCGCGATGCGTTGAATCGCGTCGCGACGGGTCGCCGTCGGCGCAAGTCCGAGCTTTCGCGTTAAAAAAGACCAATTTCGCATTTTCGTTTTTCCTTTCTGCGCGTTAAAATTCCCCGCCGCGTTCCCGACGACGACCTTTGTTCCGGCGTCGTCCGCGCCGAGCGTTACGACGGAAATTTCTTTCAGTTTCCAACGGCGAACGATTTCGATCGGGCCCTCGAACGTTTGCCCGTTGACCGCGACCGTCTCCCCGGCGGCGATTTGCTCGACGTTTTCCGGCGGAATGATTCCGGTCGCGACCGACGCTTCGAGCCGGGCGCCGCGCTTCCAAAGAGCGACGACTTTTCCGGCGGCGGGGTCGATTCCGAAGTTGATGAGACGGCCCCGGGCGACGATCTTGCCGCCGTCGTACTCGACCGCGTCCGTCTGTCCGACCTTTTGGTTTTGGTCGTGATCGCGGATAATCGGGACGTTCTGCGGGCGCTCCTCCAAGCCGTCGACGTCGAAAACGACCGGAAGGGGCCAAACGTCCGGGTTCATTCGGAGCAAGCCGCCGGAATACGCCGGATCGAAAAGAATCGTCGGGATTTTTTCGGGCGCGGCGGGCGGGTCGGCGGAAACGGCGGGGAGCGTCAAGTTCGAAACGCTCGCGGCGAGATTCGCGGTTCGGTTCATTGCGGGACGGTTCCTTGTTCGAGGTTGGCGGCGG
>JAZQAP010000417.1:0-5366 GCA_045545275.1 Thermoguttaceae bacterium
CCCGGGTTTCGCGTCGTTTTGCGCGACGCAACCCCTTCGAAATAAGCCGTTTCCGCCGTCTCCGTCGTTTCCCGTTTTTTCTTTTTCACGCTTTATTACAAGGACTCGCCGACAATGAACCATTCCGCCGAAACGCGCCCCGCCGGAGCGGTCAAAACGCCTGTTATCGAACACGTTGAGTTCTCGTTTCGCTGGTGTCCGCCCGGAAAGTTTACGATGGGAAGCCCCGAAACGGAACCGGATCGCCAATGCAACGAAATCCTTCGCGACGTAACGTTCGAAAGCGGGTTTTGGATTCTCGCGACGCCGGTTACACAACGTCAATTTATGTTGACCAAAAAGCGCAACCCCGCCGCGTTTTGCTCGACCGGAAGTTTTCGCCGCCGCGTCGTCGACCTCGACACGAGCGAGTTTCCCATCGACAACGTCCCGTGGAACGCCGCCGCGATTTATTGCCGCAAACTGTCGCAGAAACTTCGCAAAGCTAAAGAACCGTTTTACTTCGACTTACCCACGGAACAGGAATGGGAGTACGCCTGCCGCGCCGGAACGTCGACGCCCTTCTTTTGGGGCGATACTTGGAGCCCCGACAAGGCGAATTGTTGCGACTACAAGCTCGATATTTCGCGGTTGCACGACGCGCTCGACGGCGTAACCGACCTAAACGACGCAATGTCGCGTCTGTTCAAAACTTTTGGAGCGTCCGTTTTGGACGACGCGCCCCGCCCCTACGACCTGAAACGCCCGACGCCGGTCGGAAGTTACCCGCCGAACGCTTGGGGAATTTACGATATGCACGGCAATATTCAGGAATGGGTCGCCGATTGGTATCCCGGCTACGAAGATTGTCCGGAGTTGTTCGCCGAGTATCGTTTCTCCGATTCCACCGAGGAAAGCCTCGCCCGAGAATTCCCGCGCGAAAGATACAAAATCTTCCGCGGCGGGAGTTGGCGGGAAGGGGCTTGGGCGGCAAGATCGGCGGCGCGAGGTTTTGTGTCTGCCGACTTAAAAGATTGGAATTTTGGTTTTCGCGTCGTGTTGCGCGACGCTCCCCCTTCGAAGTAAACCGTTTTCAATGTTTTTCGTTTCTTTTCACGCTTTATTACAAGGAGTCGCCGACAATGAACCATTCCGCCGAAACGCGCCCCGCCGGAGCGATTAAAACGCTTGTTATTGAAGACGTTCCGTTCTCGTTTCGTTGGGCGTCCCCCGGAAAGTTTACGATGGGAAGCCCCGAAACGGAACTCTACCGCAATCGCAACGAAGTCCTTCGCGAAGTAACGATCAAAAACGGTTTTTGGATTCTCGCGACGCCGGTTACGCAGCGTCAATTCATGTTGACGAAAAAGCGCAATCCCGCCGCGTTTTGCTCGACAGGAAGTTATCGACGCCGCGTCGTCGACCTCGACACGAGCGAGTTTCCCATCGACAACGTCTCGTGGAACGCCGCCGCGATTTATTGCCGCAAGTTGTCGCAGAAACTTCGCAAAGCTAAAGAACCGTTTTACTTCGACTTACCCACGGAACAGGAATGGGAGTACGCCTGCCGCGCCGGAACGTCGACGCCGTTCTTTTGGGGCGATACTTGGAGCCCCGATAAAGCGAACTGCAACGGTCGCTCGCCTTACGGCCCGACGGCGCCGCTTTGGGACGACGACGGTTTCACCTTGGAACGCCCGACGCCGGTCGGAAGTTACCCGCCGAACGCTTGGGGCATTTACGATATGCACGGCAATATTTCGGAATGGGTCGCCGATTGGTATCCCGCTTACGAAGACTCTCCGGAGTGTCCGGAGTTGTTCGCCGATTGGCGTTACCCCGATTCCACCGAGGAAAGCCTCGCCCGAGAATTCCCGCGCGAAAGATACAAAATCTTCCGCGGCGGGAGTTGGCGCGAAGGGGCTTGGGCGGCAAGATCGGCGGCGCGAGGTTTTGTGTCTGCCGACTTAAAAGATTGGAATTTTGGTTTTCGCGTCGTTTTACGCGACGTCGAGTAACGGTTAAACGTTAAAAAAGGGCGACGCTCTTTTCGTCGAGCGCCGCCCTTCGTCTTTCGCTTGCGAGACGCCGCAAACGGTTATTTCGCCGACGTTTCCGACGGTTCTTCGTCCGCCGTTTCGCCGTTCGCTTCGGCGAGTTCTTGCGCGACCGCCGCCGCTTTCGCCGCGTCCGCCGCCGCGTCGGCGTTCGTTTTCGTCAACATTTCCTCGACTTCCGGAACCGCGATGGGGTCGTAAAAGACGAGCAAATCGTCCCCGGCCTCGACGACCGTTTCGCCGCGCGGGACGATAAAGCGGTTGTCGCGCCGAATCAACAACACGAGCGCCCCGCCCGGTAAACTCAACTGCGCCAACGACTTGCCGACGCTCGCCGCGTCCGCCGAAATCGGGAACTCGTACATTCGCTCGCGTCCGCCGTCGGTCTCCTCAAATTCGAGCGGAGCCCGAACGCGGAACGGCTCTTCGCTCGCCAAACGCAACCGCTTCGCCAGCGCCGGGAACGTCTTCCCTTGAATGAAAATCGAAACCAAAACGACGAAAAAGACGAGGTTGAACAGCTCCCGCGCCCCCTCGACGCCGGAAATCGCCGGAAACGTCGCCAACACGATCGGCGCCGCGCCGCGAAATCCGCCCCAGTCGATCGCCAACCGCTCTTTCAACGTCCAACGGCTCCCGATCAAGCACAACTCGACCGCCAACGGACGCGCGACAAAGAGTAACGCCGCCGCGACCGCCAAGCCGGACGGTATCGTCGCGACGAGTTCCGACGGCGTTACGAGCAAGCCTAACATCAAGAATACGGTCGCTTGCATCAGCCAAGCGATCCCGTCGTTGAAGCGCGCGAGGCCGTGTCGGTACGGAAAACGCCGATTCCCGAGCGCCATTCCGCCGACGTAAGCCGCCATAAACCCGTTCCCGCCGGCGAACTCCGCCAAGCTGTACAGGAGGAAAACGGTCGCGATTCCGAAGACGTAATAAAGGCCCTCGTACTCGAGCCGGAGCCGCTTAAACAACGTCGCCGCGCCCTTTGCGATTAAGAGCCCCGCCGCGACGCCGACGCCCATTTTCAAGAGGAAGTTCGGCAAAATCGTCAGGTACCCCAACGCCGACGCGTCGCCGGACGCGATCTTCTCGATCATAAAAAGCGTCAAAAACGCCGCCATCGGGTCGTTGCTCCCGGACTCGAACTCCAACATCGGCCGTAGGTTGCCCTTCAAGCCGAAGCCGCGCGACCGGAAAATCGCGAAGACCGCCGCCGCGTCCGTCGACGAAACGACCGCCCCGCAAAGAAGCGAATATTCGAGCGGCAAGCCCAGCGCCCAATGAATGAAGAAGCCGAGAAGCGCCGCCGTCGCTAAAACGCCTAAGCTAGCTAAAAGCGTCCCGCGGAAAAGAACGCGCTTCGCCGACTTCCACTCCGAGTCGTACCCGCCGGAAAACAAGATGAACGCCAACGCCAACGAGCCGATAAAGTTCGACGTTTCAAAGTCGTCGAATTCGACGCCGAGCAAACCGTCCGTCCCGGCGAGCATTCCGACCGCCAAAAAGACGAGGAGCGTCGGCGCGCGCAGAATCGTCGAAATTTTACTCGCTAAAATCCCGACGAAAAGGAAAAAACCGGCGACAAAAAAGACTTGCGTCGTTGCCAAACGTCGACTCCCTTCGTTGCGTTTGTTTACTTCATTTTCGGCTAATTCTTTTTATACGACGACTTAGCGCGCCAAACGCCGTTAATTTTCGAGCGCGGCGAACGCTCGGCGGTACGCGTCGGCGGTCGTTTCGTCGAAGCAAACCATCGTCGCCCGTTCGACGCTCTTCGCTTGCGACGCGAAATCGCGGAACGTTTCGGCGACGATTCGCGCCGCGTCGGAGAGCGGAAAGGCGTAAATTCCGGTCGAAATCGACGCGAACCCGACCGTTTTCAAGCCGCGCTCCTCGGCGATTTCGAGCGAATTTTCGTAACAGTTTCGCAAGAGCCGCGCCGCTTCCTCCGGCTTGTACGAGCGGTAAACCGGCCCCGGCGTATGAATTACGAACGACGCCGGGAGACGATAGCCGCCGGTGATTTTTGCTTCGCCGGTTTCGCATCCGCCGAGCGCCGCACATTCGGCCCACAACTCCGGGCCCGCCGCTCGGTGAATCGCGCCGTCGACGCCGCCTCCGCCGAGAAGCGTTCGGTTCGCCGCGTTGACGATCGCGTCCGCCTCAAACTTAGTAATATCGCCGATTACGACGTCAAACTTCATCGCGTTTTCCTCCGTTTTCTTTCGCTTTTCCGCTCGCTTTTCTCCGCTTTTTTGAAAATCCGTTCGATACGCCGGAACGGAAACGCTTTGCAACCCGTTTCTTTTCAACGTTTAAGAAAGCGCCGCGTACATTTCGACGGTCTTCGCGGTCATTTGCGCCAACGCTTCGTCGAGTCCGCAATCGAACGTCGCGCCCGCCGCCGCTTTGTGCCCGCCGCCGCCGAACGCCGCCGCCAGCTGCGAACAGTCGAGCGCGCAACGGCTGCGAAAACTCGACTTAACGCTTCCGTCCGTTTGCTCGATGGCGATCTCCGCGACCTCGACGCCCGCGACTTGCAGCGCCATATTGACAATGTCTTCGCTGTCCGACGGGTGCGCGCCGGCGTCGTCGAAGTCCTTGCGGCGCAACGACGTAACGATTCCCTTGCCGTCGAGGAAACGTTCGCAACGGCTCAACGCGGCGCCGACCAGCTTCAGCCGCCCGAACGACTCTTGCTCGTAAAGAATCTTGTAAACGAAATCGACCGCGACGCCCGCGTCGATCAGCTCCGCGACGCGACGGAACGTCGCCGCTTTCGTCGACGCGAACCGGAACCAACCGGAGTCGGTCGAAATCGCGACGAAAATCGGAAGCGCGATCTCCGGCGTCAGCGCGACGCCGAGCGTCTTAACCGCTTCAAAAACGAGACTTCCGGTCGACTCGGCGCTCGTGTCGACGAAACGGCGGTCGCCGATGGGATCGCTCTTCGCGTGATGGTCGATCACGACCTTAACGCTTCCCGGCGCCTTGAAGAGTTCGCCGGAGTCGCCGAGCTGCGCCCAAGCGCTCGTGTCGAGCGAAACGCGGAGGTCGGCGGACGCGATAAACGCCCGTTCTTCGTCGGTTAGCTCCGAGAATTTGCGGATTTCGTTCGCCGGGTCGAGGAACGCGAGATTCGGCGGAACCGCGTGTCCGTTGACAAGCAAAACCGTTTTGCCGAGAGACTTTAGAGCGCGCCCAAACGCGACGACGCTTCCGATCGCGTCGCCGTCCGGACGAATGTGCCCGGTCAAAACGACCGTTCGCGCGGCGTCGAACGTTTCCTTAAAAAGAGCCCAATCGATCGGCGACGCGTTTTCG
>JAZQAP010000418.1:0-1599 GCA_045545275.1 Thermoguttaceae bacterium
CGTTTGCGGGCGTCGGTCGCTCGGGGGAGCGCGAAGGAGGCGCGAGCCGACGGCGAGGAGAACGTTTTGGAGATCGTTTGCGATTGCGACCGTCAGGCGCTTTGGACGTATTCGTCGCTGGAAGGGGCGAAATCGTTGACGCGGATCGACGTCGCGGAGCTTTCGAACGCGTTGGCGAGTTTGAGCGGCGAGGAGTTGGCGGCGGTCGGCGTCGAGGGGCCCTGCGCGATGAACGGTTTGCCGGGGCTCGGCGGATTGGCCGGGACGTTGCGGCGTTTGTCGGCGACGTATCGTTTCGAGCCGAAGATCGAGCGGGCGCCGGAGTTCAAGGGCGCGGAGACGGTTAAGATAACGGGACGCGCGCGCCGTTCGTTTTGGGCGACGGCGAAACGGCGGCTGGGCGTCGAAACGCTCGAGCCGTATATGGCGGAGAATTTGCCGGGAAACGTCGAGATTTATTTTGGCGTCGATTGGCCGTTTCCGTACAAAATCGTTTATTTTTCTCTCGCGGAGAACGAGGAGCGAACGCGCAACGACGTTTTTCGGGTCGAATATTCCTCGGTGGTGCGGAACGACGCGACGATTCGACCGGAGAACTTTAATTATAATCAACCGCAAATCACTTTTGAGCGCGTAACGACGAAATACGTCGATTCGTTGATTTCCGAAGCGGAATAACGCGGCGTCGGGCGCGGACGAAGCGCCGAGCGTCGAGATAAATATTGGAATAAACGTTGAAATAAACGCCGACAAAAATAACGACGTCGGCAAATCGATAAAACGTGGTAAAATTTGAAAAACGTTGAAAACTTGGGAGCGAGGAAGAACGATGGCCAATAAAGCGGGAGCGAACTCCGTTTTGAAATTTTTGGAAATGAAAAAACGCGGCGAAAAGATCGCCGTCGTTACCGCTTACGATTATCCGACGGCGCGAATGGCGGACGCGGCGGGGCTCGACATGCTTCTTGTCGGCGATTCGTTGGCGACCGTCGTCCAAGGGCGACCGACGACGTTGGGCGCGACGCTCGACCAGATGATCTATCACGCCGAGGCGGTCGCGCGGGGGGCGGAGCGGGCGACGGTCGTCGTCGACGTTCCGTTTCCTTATTGCCAACTCGGGCCGGACGAAGCGGTTCGCGCTTGCGCTCGGATTTTGAAGGAAACCGAGGCGACGGCGGTCAAGATCGAGGGCGGCGCGTCGCGAGCGGAGACGGCGCGGGCGGTCGTCGCGGCGGGAATTCCGGTCGTCGGGCATTGCGGGCTCGTTCCGCAAAGCGTCAAGGCGCTCGGCGGATACAAGGTGCAGCGCGATTGGGAGCAACTTCTCGAAGATACGACGGCGATTCAGGAAGCCGGAGCGTTCGCGGTCGTTTTGGAGTGCGTCGAGCGGGAACACGCGGCGGAGCTGTCGAAGCGGTTGACGATTCCGACGATCGGGATCGGCGCCGGCGTCGGTTGCGACGGGCAGGTCTTGGTCTTTCACGACCTGTTTAATTTTTCGGAGAAGGACCCGAGCGCGACGCCGAAACACGCGCGGGTTTACCGCGATCTGGGCGGGCTGATCGGCGAAGGGTTCCGCGAGTACGTCGCCGACGTGAA
>JAZQAP010000419.1:0-6731 GCA_045545275.1 Thermoguttaceae bacterium
TGATGCCCGATCGCGGCCGGGTCGGCGGCGCCGCCTCCTCCGGACAGGCGGTTTGTCATCGACTCGCGAATCTCCGCGTCTTCCGGGCGCGACTCTTCGAAGTCCCACTTGACGACGTCTTCCTCTTCGATGACGGCGGAGCCCTTGTCGCCGTGCAGCTCGATGCGTTTCAGGTAGCCCGGATAAGCCGCCGTCGTCGCTTCGAGCAAGCCGAGCGCGCCGCTTTTGAAGCGCAACGACGCGACCGCGACGTCTTCGTCTTCAATGTTTTCGTGCGCGACGAGCCCGGTCAACGCGGAAACCTCCGCGACGTCGCCCATCAGCCAAAGGAGAAGGTCGACGCTGTGAATCGCTTGATTCATCAGCGCGCCGCCGCCGTCGAGCTTCCAAGTGCCGCGCCAAACGCCGCTGTCGTAATATTGTTGGGTGCGGTACCACTTCACGATAGCGTCGCCGAGCGTATGCTTGCCGAATCGGCCCGCTTCGACCGCTTTTTTCATTAATATACTCGAGGGATGGAAGCGGCTCGGGAAGATCGTCGAGAGAACGACGCCGGCTTTGTCGCAAGCGTCGATGATTTCGTCGCAGCGTTCCGGGGTGATTTCGAGCGGTTTTTCGACGATAACGTGCTTGCCGGCTTTCGCGGCGGCGACCGCCGGGTCGAGGTGCGCGCCGCTCGGGGTTCCGATCGTAACGATTTCGACGTCGGGATCGGCGAGGAACGCTTTCAGGTCGGAGTAAGGTTTGCAACCGAACTCCTTCGCGAGGCGTTCGGCGGAGAGCGGAAGACGGTCGCAACAAGCGACGAGCTCGGCGCCGATTTCGCGAATGGCGCGGGCGTGAAAGGTCGCGATCATCCCGCAACCGACGATACCGAATTTTTTGACTTTCATTTTAATTTTCTTTCGGAACAGCGTTTAAAGAAAATGGAAACGGAAACGGAGTCCGCGCCGCGCTCGACGGCGACGGTTCGATTATAACGGAAGCGCCGTAAAAAAACAAGCGTTTCGTCTTTTTTTGCTCTTTTTCTCGCCGCCCCTGTTTTTGGAGAAATTGACGCGACCGGAAAAAACGTCTTGTTTGTTAAAATCGTTCAATCGGCGCGGCGTTTTGGTCGATACTTAGAAAGAAGGAGTCGACCGAAAGCGGACGCGGACGGTCGACGGGCGTTATCGTTCATTTTTGCCAACGACGTGATATGCGAGCATTAAGCAATAAGGAAAGACGCGGCGCTTCGCCGTCGCGTAAACGGCGTTCGTCGTCGAGCGACGTTCGCCGCTTGAGGGGCGCGGTCGTTCTGACGGCGGCGCTGGCGGCGTTTTTTCCGTCGTCGCCGCGTCGAGCGCAAGGAACGCCGCGCGCTTCGGTTCCGTTCTACTCGCTGGACGCGCCCGCGCCCAACGCGGTTTCGGGCGGCGTTCCGAACGTTTACGGCGCGACGTTAACGCCCGTTTCGCCGAAATTTCCGACGCAAACGCCGCGAAGCGTTCGAGCGTCGAGCGCTTACGCGTCGGAGGCGGTCGGGCCGCGCGTCGAGACGCCGCGAACGATTTCGCTGGGGCCGAACCGTCCGACGTTGCAAATCGAGGACGTCGCGGAGTTTTCGGCGGAGTCGGAGTTTGGCGACGACGGCGCGGAGGAAAATTGGGGGATCGACGCGGCGCTCGACGGCGAACTCGACGCGGAAACGTTCGCCGCCGTCGAAGAATCGTCCGACGTCGACGCGATCGTCGAGGAAATCGCGAACGAGTGTTTCTTTGCGCTCGACCCGTATTCGTCGCTTTTTATCGATTATCCGCCGACCGCCGATTGGACGAACGCGGCGCTGTCGCGCGTCGACGAAATTTTGCCCCTTCTCGCGACCGAGCCGGAGCGCGCGTCGGCGCTCGTCAAAAAATTCCGCGCGGAAATCGCCGCTTCGGAGCGAATCAAAGACGCGATCGTCGCGGCAGCGGCGGCGGAGACTTCCGTCGCGGTTTTCGGCGCGGTCGAGACCGGCTCCGCGTCGCTCGAGTCCGACTCTTCCTCCGCTCAAAAAACGACGTTGACGACGCGTTATTCGCTGGAACAACGGCTCGAACTTTTCGAAGCGTTTCGTTGCGCGCTCGACCGCCGGGCGTTCGTTTGGGGGCGCGCCGCCGAAGCGTCCGCGGCGAAAAAACGCGGCGAACTCGTCGCGGCGCAAGAACTTAGCGTCGCGGAATTGACGCGCCTTCGAGAGACGACCGCGGCGGCGCGAGCGTTTTTCGGCGATTCTGAAGTCGGGCGGAACTGGCGAACGAGCTTTGAAATCGACCTGCTTTTGAACGACGTCGAGCGAACGCTGGAGTTGACGGCTCCAAAGTTCGCGCCGGTTAACGCGCCGATCGACGCGACCTTTGAGGAGAGCGCCGAAAAATCTTCGAACGGAGCGAAGCCGGACGCCGTCGCCGTCGAACGAACGCGCCGAACGAATTTTTTGCGCGATCGTTTGAATTCCGTCGCGTATAAAATCGAAAAAACGCCGATGACGGCGGAGCAGCGCCGCGTTTTCGAACGCGCTCCGCTCGACGTTTGGGTCGCGACCGTCGCGCCGCTCGCTTGCGACCGCGCCGAACCGTTGGCGTTGCTTCTCGAGTTCGAGCGATACGAGCGAAACGCGGGCGGAGAAAGCGGACGAACGTTGCAGCAAAGCGCGCGGCGGATGACGACGTCGCGTTCGGAGGTTTGCCGCCGCCTCGGGAAAGCGTTCGACGTGGTGTACGATAATCCAAACACCAAAGCGTATGTTTCCGAAGCGTTAATCAATCGACTTATTCCGGTTCGCGACCCGGAGTTTAGCGTCGTGCAAGAGACGGCGCTGAACAATCCGGTCGTCGGGCGGCGTCGAACGGACGCGCAGGTCGCGATTAAGCTGATTCCGGATCCGTCGCGGCTGTTGATGAATTTGAACGTTTACGGTCGGGTCGTCGCGTCGACGAGTTCGAACGTTTTTCCGGCGACCGTTTACAACCAAAGTTACGCGACTTACGTCGGAAAAAAAACGCTCGAATGGCGCGACGACGGGTTCGCGTACTCGCCGGCGGTCGTTTCGGCGGAGTCGGTCAACAAGCTGGGCGGCGTTCAGACGGACGTCGACTTTATTCCGTTGGTCGGCGATTTGACGCGCGAAATGGTGCGGAGCCAATACGAGGCGAAACAAGGGGCGATTCGTTCCGAGTTGAAGGCGAAAGTCGCTCGCGAAGCGCGGGCGCGCATCGACTCCGAAGCGAACGAACGGTTCGACGCGCTCAACGCTCGAATGCGCGCGAACTTTTTCGCCGATTTGGAGCGGCTCGGACTTTCGCTCAAGACGCAACGTTCGAAAACGACCGACGAATGGCTCCTCGCGTCGTTGCGCGTCGGCTCCGATTTTTCGCTCGGCTGTCAAACGACGGAGCCGCCGACTCTTCCGGGCGCGTTCGCCGACGTGAAGTTGCACGAGTCGGCGGTCAACGCCGCGCTGGAGCGTTTGGAACTCGGCGGGAAAACGTTGACGCCGGAGGAAACGCTCGTTTATTTGGCCGAAAAATTGAACAAACCGGGATTGGCCGAGATCGCGATCGAGGAAAACGAACTCGTTTTGGCGTTCGCCGAAACCGATCCGGTCGTCGTGCGATTTTTTGAAGACCGCGTCGAATTGCGCTTGAAGTTCGCCGCGTTGACGCTCGGCGACAAAACTTGGGAAAACGTCGACGTTTACGTTTCGTATCGTCCGACCGTCGCCGCCGACGGAACGACCGTTTTCGAACGGGACGGCGTCGTCGAACTCGACGGGCCGGGCGGAATGCGGGCGCAGATCGCTTTGCGTTCGATTTTCTCGAAAGTTTTTCCGGCGACGAAATCGTTCGATTTGCGCCCGAAAATTTTCGAGTCCGACGAACGTTTCGCCGGGTTGGCGCTCGGATTGGCGCGCGTTTCGCGAGGTTGGTTCGCGATTTCCGTCGTTAATTTGCGTTGACAAGCGACGCGCCGTTAAAATAAGACGGTCGCGCCGACGGCGACGATTGAAACGATTCGGCGTTGGGAATGTGTCGCTTGTAACGTTTGTTTGCGTCGCGACGACAAGTTTTTTGCTTGGGAAAGCGATTTTTCGGGAAAACGGGGGGTTTTTTTCTTGCGAATATACGATTATACTTTTGTTAATCGCTTCCGCGTTTCGACGCTTCGACGCTTTCGCGTCGAGCCGCGACGATGAAAAGAACGAACGCGGACGCTCCGACGGCGAGACTTTGAGCTTCGTCGAAGTTTAAGTCGAGCGTCGTCCGCGAGAGATTAGCGACTCGACGGCGCGTTCCGTTTGAGCGAATTTTTGAACGTCCGAAAAGGTTTTCCCGATATGATGAACGCTAAAAATCAACCGATTTCCAAACAAAAAAACGTCGACGCTTATTTTGCTCCGGCGGTTCGACCGCTTGGCGGCGGCGCTTTTGGCGCGAAACGCGACAAGACGCCCGAGAGCGCGCGTTTTACCGTCGCGACCGCCGAAGCGGAACGCTTTTTTGTTCTTGAAAAACTTCTTGCGACGAAATAACGAAAAATTTCTTAAATTTCGCTTGATTGTCGCGCGCCGTCGAAATTTCGAGCGGCGACGCGCCGATAAAAAACGACCGACGTTAGCCCCAAAAACGTCCGGCGCTTCGACGCGTCGTTTGGTTTAGCGGCGACGAGCGGTCGTTTTTGCGTTTAAAAAAGAAAGCGTTTAACGCCGTCGAATAACGTTGGCAAACGCCTCCGAAGCCGACCGGTCGCCGAAACGAGCGCGACGGTTCGCAAGGCGCAAGTCGTTAACGGGCGGCGGACGCGTTTTGCAACAACGCGTAATTTTGGTAAGTTAGGTAAGCGAAGAAGAACGCCGCGAAAACGCTTCCTCGCGAAAAGAAGAAGTAGGCGAGCCCGGCGGCGCAAACGACCGAAAGAATCAGCGCGCCGCGAACTCCGTTTTTCGGCGAAAGCTGCGCGCACAACGCCGTCGCGATTTGGCCGCCGTCGAGCGGATAAACCGGAACGAGATTGATCGCGCCCCAAAAAACGCCGATGTAAATAAAGCCGAAAACGAAATAACCGAGAAACGCGCCGAACGGTTCGCCGGAGTCGACGCCGACGGCCCAGTCGAGCGGAAGAACGATCGGAATCGGCGTTCCGAACGAGACGTTAAATTCGCTGCCGCAAAGGAACGCGACCGCGAGAAGCGAGGCGACGCCGAGAAAACCCGCGCCCGCTCCCGCGAACGAAACGACCGCTTGGCTCCAGTTCGTCGGCTTTTTCGAATAAATCGGTCGCCAGCTCGTAACGCCGCCGAAAACGGACGCTCCGCTCGGCGAGGTTCCGATTCCAAGCGCGATTTCCGGTTGGGCGTCCCAAAGGAATTTGGCCGCGAGCGCGTGTCCGAGTTCGTGCGACAGGAACGCGAGCGTCGTCGCCGCCGTCCAACCGAGAAGTCCCCAAACCCAAGGCGTTTCCGGGTCGATTCGGCTCAAAAACGGGGAAAAAGCGACGCAGAGGAACCAAAAACTCGGCAAAACGGCGACCGGAACGCCGAACAAGCGAAATTTCCAAACGTATTGGGACAAGGGGCGAACCTCGGCTTTCAAACGGCGAGAGCGCGACCGGCGAAAACGAACGTCGCGTCGCGCTCTTCGTTATTTTTCAATAAGAACGTCTTTATTTTCGCCGCTCGACAAAGCGGGCGGGCAAAAACGAAACGTTTTCAGGCTTCCGGCGGGTCGATTCCGAAATCTTTGATCGTCAAGAGGGAACGGAAACGGTAGCCGCGGTCGGCGAACGCTTGCGCGCCCCCTTCCATTCGGTCGATGATCGCGATAACGCCCGCGACCTTGATTCCGGCCGCTTCCAAACGTTCGATGGCGATCAGCGAGGAACCGCCGGTCGTAACGACGTCTTCGACGACGACGACTTCGTCGCCCGCCGCGACCGGGCCTTCGATGTATTTGTTCGTGCCGTGTCCCTTGCTTTCTTTGCGAACGAGGAACGCTTTCAGGTCGAGTCCGCGGAGTCCGGCGACGGTGATAACCGCCGCGGCGATCGGGTCGGCGCCGATCGACATCCCGCCGACCGCCTTCGGAAGCGAACCGTCGGCGAGCAACATTTCGAGAATACCTTCGCCGACGAGCGTCGCGCCGCGCGAGTCGAGCGTCGTTTGCTTACCGTCGAGGTAGTATTTCGCTTTTTTGCCGGACGCGAGAACAAAATCGCCAAATTTAAGGGATTTTTCGCGAACGAGATTCAATAATTCGTCTTTACTGTACATTGGCTTTTCCTCGAAGGTTGGAAAGGAGGCGAAAGGCGCGCGCCGTTCGACGACTTAACGATCGGAAAACGCGGCGGCGACCGAACGGGAATCGTCGCGTTCCGCCGTCGACGAAACGTTCGACGGCGCGCGAACTAACTTTTATTATAAAGCGTTCGGCGCGTTTTTCAACGGGGAGGGGAAGATTACGTCGAGCGTCGCCGAGGCGCGTTCGTTCGATTTTTCTTAACGTCGAGGCGTTTTTATTTAAAATCGGACGTTTTTGTCGAGTTGGGAGCGGCGCGACGTTTTCGCCGCGTTAATTGGGCGTTCGTCGTCGCGAGTTTTCGCGCAAAAGAGGAGGGCGACGCTTAATCCGAGTCGGGCTCGCGACAATTCTTCCAACGCTTCGTCGTCTCCGGCTTGAGCGGCGGCGGTCCAAGCGGCGAGCGCGCGGCGGCGG
>JAZQAP010000420.1:0-2244 GCA_045545275.1 Thermoguttaceae bacterium
AAGGAGCCGACGCGCGCCGGAGCGGTCGTCGCGACGCGCGGCGCTTCCGGTTGCGAAGCGTTCGCGGGCGCGTTCGCGTCCGAGACGTTCGCCGTTTCGGCGAAGGAATGACCGCCCGAAGCGAGGGGAGCGAGCGCGGCGCGACGGCGCAACGTCGAGGAAACGAGCGCGGAACGGTTAAGACCCGGTTCGAATTCGAGCGCGCGAAGTTCGTCGGTCGTCGCCGGAACGACGGCGATTTCGTCGCGCCAAGTCGGGAGGGACGATTCGGCGAAGCTCGGGGCCGCGAACGGTTCGAGAGCGATTTCGCGCGACCAACGATCGCGTTCTTCGGCGTTTTCGTCGACGACGAGCCAACCGTTTTCCGCTTCCGAATCGACCGGCGCGAGCGTTTCTTCGGTTTCGTCCGCGAAGGAGACGGGAGCGAGTTCGACCGGCGAAATCGTTTCGGCGAACGTCGCGCCGAGCGGCGTCGTTTCGGTCGCGACGTCGTCGGCGAGAAGTTCTTCCGATTCGGCGAGGAAAGCGGGTTCCGTTTCGAGCGTCGGCGTCGTCGCGGTTTCGGACGCGAAACGGCGACCGTTCGCGTCGAGGTAACAAAGCGGACGTTCGTCGGCGCGACGGAGCGCGTTCAACGAGAAAAGGTCGAACGATTCGAAGCGAACGCTCCAAGTTTCGCCGAGCGTCGAATCGTTCGGAACGACCGACGCGGCGCCCCAACCGAGACCGAGGCAGAGCGCGGCGACGAGAAGTTTCGCGCGGGAAACGGAGCGGCGTTGGGCGGAGGAGCGTTTGTTCATCGGAATAACCTTCGGCGGAGCGTTAAACGAAACGGCGGAGCGTTTCAAAAGGGAAAAATAAAAAACGGTTAAGGGGCGAATGGGCGGGGGAGCGAACGTCGGGCTCCGCGTCGCGTCGTTTAACGTATTTACTATTATAACGTTTTCGCGCGTCGCGTCGGCTCGGCAAAGCGAATTTTAGCGCGTTTTTAGCGGCTTTTTTCGACGGCGACTCGTTATAATCGGTTTTATCGGACGATTCGCGCGGAGCGTGAGTTTTTTACGTTCGTTTGGGATGCGTTCCCTTTTCTAATTGTAAGAGTTATTCCGTTCGAAAGTTTACGTCTTTTTTAAAATTTTTTGGCAATTTTTCTAAAAAATTTTTAAAATTTTAACGCGGCGGTAAAGTCGACGCGATCGGTAAGGTTTTTTCTTTCGTTTTAACGCGCACGAGGTTGCGAAAGTAACGGTCGCGCGGAACGAAGCGATTTTAGCGAAAACGCGGGCGTTCCGTATTACGTCGGCGAATAACGATATTAGCGCGACGACGGTTGAAACGCGTCGAAAGGAAACGTTAATCTGCTTTTGACGCGATATATTTTTTTTGTCGCGATCGGCGCGTCGGCCGCTCGACCGTCGAAGCGTTTCGCGTCGAGCGGAGCGAGGGGCGGCGGTTCGGGCGCCGGGTATTTTCGAAATTGCGGAGCGCGTTATAATAGACGTCGCGAAGAACGTTCGCGGCTTTCCTTTTTTCGCGCGTCGTCGATTTTGGGCGGCGGCGCTTTCGGGCGGTCGCGACGGACGTTTCGACGGCGGCGCTCGTTCCGGCGAGCGCGGCGTTTCGCAAAGCGGCGATTCGTTCGACGGCGGTCGAGCGCGTCGACGGGACGACGTTTCGACGTTCGATTTGCGAGATTCGTTTTTTCCGGAAGACTCCCGTTTGCGGCGGAGCGCGCGCCTTGTCGCGTTTTCGTTCGTTAGATTTGCAAGGCTAATTTAGGGAACTTGGACAATGAAGAATTTTGTCGAAACCTCCATTGAGAGCATTCGTCGGCAGGTCGGCGACGGTCGCGTTATCTGCGGCTTGTCGGGCGGCGTCGACTCGGCGGTCGTCGCGGCGTTGGTTTCGCGGGCGATCGGCTCGCGGCTGACGTGCATTTTCGTCGACACCGGCTTGATGCGTAAAAACGAAATCGACTCGGTCGCGAAAGTTTTCCGCGAAAACTTCGACGCGAACCTTGTCGTCGTCGACGCGGAAGAGCGGTTCCTTTCGCTGTTGAAAGACGTCGACGACCCGCAAGAAAAGCGCAAGATTATCGGCAAGACGTTCATCGACGTTTTCACCGAAGAGGCGCATAAGGTCGACGGCGCGAAGTTTTTGGCGCAAGGGACGATTTGGCCGGACGTCGTCGAGAGCGGCGGCGAAGAAGGCGCTCCGGCGAAGACGGTGAAGTACCATCACAAC
>JAZQAP010000421.1:0-6004 GCA_045545275.1 Thermoguttaceae bacterium
AAAACGCTCGTCGCGCTCGGCGAATTCGACGACGCGACCGCCGCGTTCGAAGGCGCGCTCGCCGAACGTCCGAACGACCCGAACGTCCGATTCGAACTCGGGAAACTTTATCTCCGACTCGGGCGCCGGGAAGCCGCCGTCGACGAACTGCGCCAAGCCGCCGCGACGCTCGACGACGAAAAAATCGCCGACGACGTTCGCCGCCTTCTCTTTTCGTTGGCGCGCAACGATTTCTAAACGATTTTTCAATCGTCGCGCCAAAAACAAAAGGCGAACGCCCCGCGCTTTTCCCCTTTCAAACGCTAAAACGCCGCGTCGAGCGAACTCGAACGCGGCGTTTTCGTTTCCCGTTTTTCCCTTTTTCCTTTCCGCTTCTTCAAGCGGCGTTAATCGGTCATTTCGCGAATTTTTCAATCGGCGGCGTCGGAACCGTTTCGAGCAACTTCGCGATAATTTTATCGGTCGTCATTCCCTCGGCTTGCGCTTGGAAGTTGGCGCCGACCCGCTTGCGAAGAACCGGAATCGCGGCGGCTTTAACGTCCTCGACCGAAACGGCGAAACGCCCGTCCATCGCGGCGAACGCTTTCCCGCCGTTAATCAAATATTGCCCGGCGCGCGGCCCGGCTCCCCAGTCGACCAACTCGCGAACAAAATCCGGCGCGCTCGGGTCGGCCGGGCGCGTCGCTCGAACGAGCCGCGCCGCGTATTGAATAACGTACTGGCTGACTGCGACCGACGAAACGAGCTTTTGCATTCCAAGCAACGTTTTCGCGTTCAGGAGTCGGCGCGGTTCGACCGATTCGCCGCGAGTCGTCGCCGTCAAAATCTTTTCCTCCTCTTCGAGCGTCGGATAGTCGATTTTGACGTTGAACATAAAGCGGTCGAGCTGCGCTTCCGGAAGCGGATACGTCCCTTCTTGGTCGATCGGGTTTTGGGTCGCGACGACGAGGAACGGCTCCGGCAGCTTGTACGTCTTCCCGGCGACGGTAACTTCCCGCTCCTGCATCGCTTGGAGAAGCGCGGACTGCGTTTTCGGCGGCGTTCGGTTGATTTCGTCGGCGAGCAAAACGTTCGTAAAAACGGGCCCTTCGACAAAGCGGAACGTCCGTTTCCCTTGCGCGTCTTCCTCCAAAACGGTCGTCCCGGTAATGTCGGACGGCGTCAAGTCCGGGGTGAACTGAATCCGCTGGAAATTAACGTCGAGAATCTTCGCGATCGTCGCGACGGTCAACGTCTTGGCGAGTCCCGGAACGCCTTCGAGCAGACAGTGTCCGCGGGTGAAAATCGCCGCGAAAATCTGTTTAATAACGTCCTTTTGCCCGACGACGACCTTCGCCAGCTCCGCTTCCAACGCTTGCCGCGTTTGCCCGAACTCTTGAAGGAGCGCGCCCAAATCGAGCCGACCTTGCGGCGTCAACTTCGCGACGCCCGGCGCCGCCGCGTTCCCCGAATTTCCCGTTTCCGTTCTTTCCATCGCTTCGTTCCGATTCCTTTCGCCGCTCGACGTATTTTCGCCAAACCGTCTAAACTAACGCGGTTTTCGCCTTTACTTTTCCAAAAATTCGCGAATCGCCGCGATCGTTTCTTCCGGCGCGTCTTCCGTCAGGTAGTGCCCGATTCCTTTGAGTTCGCGAACGAAGGCGTTCGGGTAATACTCTTGGAACTTCTTCATAAAGATTTCCGGCGGGAAGCACCAGTCTTCCATCCCCCAAATCAGCGCGATATCTTTGTCGGCGAGCGTCGGGAGCTTCTCTTGAATCGTTTTCAGCGTCTCGTAAGAGCGGTGGCGCGGCGACGTCGGAATGTCTTGAACAAATTCGCAAACGGCGATTCGGTTCGACCAAGAGTCGTAAGGCGCGAGGAGACCGGCCTTAACCTCTTCGGAGAGTCCTTTTTCGGTCGCCATTTTCGTCGCGGCGCGCGGGAAGACGTTCAAGCCTTGGAGCATAATCCGCTTCAAAATCGGAATATGGCAAAGGCGAATCCGTTTCGGAACGCGGTCGCTCAAATACGCGGCGGTGTTCATCAGGACGATTTTCGAAAAGCGTTCCGGAATTCGCGTAACGGTTCCCATCGCGACGGCCCCGCCCCAGTCGTGCGCGATCATCGCGACGTTCTTCAAGTCGAGTTTTTCGACGAACTTGCGCAAGTCCTCGGCGCGGCGGTCGAGCGAATACGGGTACTTGCGAATCGACGGTTTCTCCGAAAGCCCGCAACCGATATGATCGACGGCGATAACGCGATACTTCCCGCGAAACGCCTTGATAACGTCGCGGAAAATAAACGACCAAGTCGGATTCCCGTGCGACATTAGGAGCGTCGGACGTTCGACGCCGTCCGGCTCGGTCGGGCCTTCGTCGACGTAATGATATTGAAACCCGTCGATTTCGACGTAACGCGATTCAAACGGGTAAAGCGGGCGCCAAAGCGCGTCGTTTTTAGTTTTAACGGAAAAAGTCGACATGGCGTTTGCTCCAAAAACGGGAAAACGTAAAAACGGCTAATTTTAAATAAGGAAAAGGCGTCAAAGGGCGCGATACTTCCGCAACGCTTCGAGGGTCGCCGTCATATCGGGCGGAAGGGGCGCTTCGACGACGATCGTTTCGCGGGTCGTCGGGTGTTCGAACGTAATTTTTCGAGCGTGAAGCGCTTGGCGCGCCAAAATCGGCGTCGGCCCGGCGTCGACGGCGTCCGAATCGGCGGCGTTTTTGCCGGAACGCGGCGCTCGGTCGACGATTCCGGCGAGTTCGTTTTCGGTAATCGCGGCGCGACCGCCGTACAACTTGTCGCAAAGAATCGGACAGCCGACGTGCGCCAAGTGAACGCGGATTTGGTGCGTCCGCCCGGTTTTAGGGAGGCAGCGAATCGTCGAAAAGCCGCGGAACCGCTCGTCGACTTCGAAGAACGTTTGCGCCGTCTTCGCTTCCGGGTCGTTCGGCGCGATCGTCATTCGCTCGCGGAATTTCGGGTGATGCCCGATCGGTTGATCGACGACGTCGCGGTCGACGTTCGGGACGCCGAGAACGATAGCGAAATACTCCTTCTGAATCCGCTTTTCTTCGAAGAGCGCGGCGAGGTTCGCGTGCGCGACGTCGTTTTTCGCGACGATAATCGCGCCGCTCGTGTCGCGGTCGAGTCGGTGAACGATTCCCGGGCGGGCCGGGCCGCGGTTCGAACTCAGTTGACCGGCGAAACGGTGCGCGAGCGCGCCGACGAGCGTTCCCGACCAATGCCCCCGCGACGGGTGAACGACCATATTCGACGGTTTATTAATGACCGCCATATCGTCGTCTTCGTACAACACGTCGAGCGGAATATCCTCCGGAATCGGCGACTCGCGCGGCGGTTCGACGAGGCGGAACGTAACGACGGAACCCGGTTTCAGGCGGAAAGACGGCTTCCCGTGTTTCCCGTCGACGGCGACGCCGTCCGCCGCTTGAATCGCTTTGCGGAGCAAAACGCGGCTGTACTGCGGGAACTTCGCGGCGAGGAAAAGGTCGAGCCGCCAACCGGCCTCGGCGTCGGAAACGACGCGGGTCGCGACGTCGCCCGGCTTTTCGGTCGCGGGCGTCCAAAGTTCGACGTCGGCGGGCGCCTCCAAATCGTCGAGCGGTTCGAGTTCGTCGAGCGGTTCCATTTCCGGACGTTCGGCGTCGGACATAAAGCGTTCTCCCAAAACGGGTTAAAATTTCGCGTAAAACGGCGCGTTCCTAAAAATATCGACGGAAGGAGCGACGCGGTTCGGTTCCCCGACGCTCCGCTTCCGACGGGACGGCGCGATTAAAGGCCCAAGCGCTCCTTCCAAGCGTCGATTTGGAACCGCACTTGATCCGGCGCGGTCGAGCCGTAACTCTTCATCGCCTTGACCGCGTTGGCGGCGCCGAGGTAATTATAGACCTCTTCGTCGACGGCGTCGCAAACGGCGCGCATTTCGTCGAGCGAAAGTTCGGCGAGCGCGCGGCCCGAGTCGAGCCCGATTCGCACCAAGCGCCCGACGACGCCGTGCGCGGAGCGTTGCGGAACGCCGCGTCGAATCAGGTACTCCATCAAGCTCGTCGCGTCGAGGTGGCCGCGCTCGATGCGGGCGGCGATCGACTCGCGCTTCAACACCGTTCCGGCGACGAGCGGCGCGGCGAGCGCAAGGGACGCTTCGACCGTGTCGAACGAGTCGAAAATCGGCTCTTTGTCTTCTTGCAGGTCGCGGTTGTACGCGAGCGGGAGGCCTTTCGTCAAGACGAGGAGCGACTGCAAATTCCCGATAACGCGCGCCGTCTTCCCGCGAATAAGTTCCAGCGTGTCCGGATTGACCTTTTGCGGCATAATCGACGACCCGGTGCAGAACGTTTGCGGGAGTTTCAGGAAGTCGAATTCGACCGTCGAGTGCCAAATCCAGTCTTCGGCCCAACCGCTGAGATGAATCGCGATTTGCGCCATATCGAACGCGAACTCGACGGCGAAATCGCGGTCGCTCGACACGTCGACGCTGTTGGCGGCGACGGCCTCGAACCCGAGGTATTCGGCGGTTTTCGTTCGGTCGATGGGAAGACTCGTTCCGGCGCAAGCGGCGGCGCCGAGCCCCGTCGTGTTGACGCGTTTGCGGCAGTCGGCCAAGCGCTCGCGGTCGCGTTGGAGTTTTTCGACGTAAGCGAGCCAAATGTGCGGCGCCAAGACCGGTTGCGCGCGCTGCGTGTGCGTGTACGCCGGAACGACGACGTCGAAATCGCCGTCGCAACGCCCGACGAACGCCCGTTGCAGATCGGCGAGAAGAACGTCGAGACGGTCGATAGCGTCGCGAATCCAAAGGCGGAAGTCGGTCGAAACTTGGTCGTTGCGGCTCCGCGCGGTGTGCAGTTTGCGCCCGACGTCGCCGAGTTTCTCGATCAACGCGCTTTCGACGTGCATGTGAATGTCTTCTTTAGAGATCGAGTATTCGAAATCGCCTTTGACGATGCGCTCTTCAATCGCCGTCAGTTCGCGCTCGATCGCGGCGAACTCGTCCGCCGTCAGAATCCCGACGTCGGCGAGCATCCGAGCGTGCGCAATGGAGCCGCGAATATCCTGCTCGTGCATACGGCTGTCGAAACTAATGCTTTCGGAAAATTTTTCCATCCGGGCGTCGGTCGCTTCGGTGAAGACGCCCCCCCAAGCCTTGGCGGGTTTGCCGGTCGATTCGCTCATTTTTTCGCCGTTTCCAACTGTTTTTTCGTTTGTTTTTTTCGTTAGTTTGTCAATATATATTAATAAGCCGCCAACAAGTCGCTAACGCGCCGCTTTTTTCGCCGTCAATCGAGCGGAACGACTTCGAAGTTCTCCGGAAGGCGAACGAAACACGCGCCCCAAGAAAGCCCGACGCCGAACCCGACCAGCAAGGCGACCGAACCCGGTTTCAAGAGTCCGGCGGCGGTCGCGTCGATCATCGCGATCGGAATACTGCTCGAAACGGTGTTGCCGCGCTCCGTCATATCGTTGAAAAAGCGCGCTTCGTCGAGTTCGCAAAGGTCGCGCAGACGGTCGAGCATAAACTTGTTCGCTTGGTGAAAAACGAACGCGTCGATTTCGACGCCGCGTTTTTGGGCCTCCGCGACGAGCCGCTTCGTCAACGCCGGAACGACGTCGACCGAAAAATTGAAAATCCCGGGGCCGTTCATGAAGAGCTGGTCTTCCGAATGGAACCCGCCGAACGCGTCGAGCGCCGGAACCGCCGTTTCGGGCGTCGACGGTTTCCGCGCCGCGCCCGCCGGAACGATCAACATCTCGGCGCCGGAACCGGCCGTTCCGAACTCGAACGGGCCGACCGTCGGCGCTCCGCTCCAAACGTCGTTCGAAACCGCGTCGACTTCGACCGCTTCGAGAAGCGTCGCGGAGGCGCCGTCCGCGAAAAGGGGACGCGTCGCTCGGTCTTCGGCGTTAATGTATTTCGAGTAAGTTTCGCCGGTTACGAAGAGGACCTTCTTCGCGACGCCGGTCTCGATCAGCCCCTTGCAAATCGAGAGGCCGTAAGGGT
>JAZQAP010000422.1:0-2225 GCA_045545275.1 Thermoguttaceae bacterium
AAACTCAAACGAATCGATAAGTTGCGGCACGTTTTCCATCACGACGAAACGCGCGTTGGAAAGTCGAACGATTTCGACGTAATAACGCCAAAGTTCGCGTCTTTTGTCGCCCTCGCGTTTTTTATTCAAGAGCGAAAAACCTTGACACGGCGGGCCTCCGACGACGACGTCCGCCGGCGGTATCGCGTCGCTCGCCGTTTCGAGAAGTTCGACGACGTCTTGACAAACGCTGTGCTTTCCTTGCGGGTCGAAGTTAGCGCGGTAACTTTGAAGCGCCGCCGCGTCGTTATCGTTCGCAAAAATAGGCGTAAAACGCTTGGTTTCAACAAAACCTTGCGTGAGACCGCCGCAACCGCAGAATAAATCGATCAGTTTGTACTTTTTTTTCATACGAACTTTTTCGTCGCTTTTGAATAAAATTTAGTCGCAACTTGCCGCGCAACCTTTGATACAATATACCTTGCGCTGCGCGGAATGTTTGCAAACGGAAGGTTTGTTCGGCGTCGACGTCGCGTCAATCCCAGCGGAGGCGGGACGCGTCGAAGACCGGGCCGTCGGCGCAAGTGCGTTTATAGTCCCAGGTTCCGTCGTCCGTTTTCCAGTCGACGACGCAGGAAAAGCAAATCCCCAAACCGCAAGCCATCGGCGATTCCAGCGACGTCCAGCATTCGAAACCGCGCGCTTCCGAGTACTTGGCGACGGCTTTTAACATCGGGTGCGGCCCGCAGCAGAGGAGGCGAACGCCTTCCGACGCGACGTCGTCCGGCAAAATTTCCGGGAAAACGTCCGTTACAAAGCCCTTCGTTCCGGCGCTTCCGTCTTCCGTCGCGAGGCGAACGTCGACGCCGAGCGCTCGGAAATCGTCGACGCAACTCAAACGCTCCGCCGACCGCGCGCCGAAAACGAACGTCAATTTCGGAGCGTTCGCCGGGTCTTTTTTCGCCGCTTCAAGTTGTTCCTTAATAAGGAGATAGAACGGCGCGTTCCCGACGCCGCCCGCGACCAAGACGAGGCGTTTCGGCGCGTCGCCTTTAAGCGCGACGTTCCAACCGTTGCCGAGCGGGCCCCAAAGGCGAATCGGGTCGCCCGGGCGAAGCGTCGTAAGTCGCGTCGTTCCCTTGCCGACGACCGCGTAAACGACTTCGACCCGACCCGAAGTCTTGTCGGCGTCGTAAATTGCGAACGGTCGCCCGAGAAGCGGATCGTCGCCGGCGGCAAGACGAAGCATTACGAACTTGCCCGATTCGACCCGAGCCGCAAACTCCGGCGCTTCGATTGAAATTTTCCAAGTCGAATCGGCGATTTGCCGGTTTTCGAGCGTCGTCCCGACGCCGGTCCAAACGTCTTTACGTTGAGAAATACAGTCGTGCGACATGCCGAACTCCTTGCGTTGTTGTCGGTTGCGTCGGCGCCTTTACGCGGCGTCGTCGGCGGTTGAAAACGATTAAGCGGTTAAAAACGATTGAAAGCGTTAAATCCGGTTGAAACGGCGGCGAGACGTCGCGGCGACGAAAGCCGAGCGAATCGGCGACACGACGTCGTTAACGAAAAGCGACGCGGCGTCGTTGCAAAACCGCCGTTAATTTTTGCGTTGTTTATATAGGGGCGAAGTTGAGAGCGTTAGCGACCGCGTTTCGGGCCGGAGCCGCGTTTCGCTCCGCCGCGGAAGTCGCCGCTCGGCTTGCGGTTGGTGTTGAACGACGGTTTGTCGCCGAAACGTTTTTTTCCTCCGCCGCGACGTTCGGAAGCGTCGTCGTTGAAGCGGTCGCGACCGCCTTCGCGTTCGGAGCGGTCGAACTTGCGCGGGCCGATCGTTCGTTCTTCGTCGTCAAATTCTTCGCGGACGCGGCGACGGCGTTCGCGGCGCTCTTCGGAGCGGAACTCTTCGCGGAAATCCGGATTCGCTTCGCGACATCGCGACGGTTCGGCGAAGCGCTCGAACGACGGGTCGAATTGGCGACGACGCGGCGTCGTTTCAGCTGCGTTTTCGTCGTTCGCAACGTTTTGATTCTTGACGGTTTTCGCTTTTTTCGCGTCGTCTTCTTCCGGAGCGTTTCGTTGTTCGATTTCGGAAATTTCAATCGGACGCAAACGCGGTTTCGTCGACGCGGCGTCGTTCGGCGTTCGAGCGGTTCGGTAAAGCTCGGCGACTTCTTTCGGCGTTAAGCGGCGGAACTCGCCCGGCGCCATTTTGCCGAGTTTGATCGAGCCGACTTGAACGCGTT
>JAZQAP010000423.1:0-2575 GCA_045545275.1 Thermoguttaceae bacterium
GACGGCGTCGCGGACGTTTTGGTCGGGAACAAAAAAGGCGTTTTCCTCTTCTTGACGAAATAACGCGGCGACAAACAAATAACGCGGCGAAATTCGGCTTTCGACCGCTTCTCCGGCGTCGCCGTTCGAAATCTTGGACGGCGACGGAGCGGAAACGCGGTCGAGGGCGGCGATGGGGTCGCGACGTAAATAAAAGCGGCGGCGACGCCGAACGACGGCGGACGCGAACTCGGCGACGAGGGCGCGTCGGTTCGTTTTCTTTTGAAAACGTTTTGAAAAGGTGTTTTTGATGACAAATTTCCTCTTTGCGCAAGCGGCGAGCAGCTTCGGCAACGGCGTCGACGTTCTCGTCTTTTTCGCGTTTTTGGCGGCGGTCGCTTTCGTCGCGTTCGGCATGAGCCGCAACTCCGGCGGAGACAGCGAATCGTACTTCTTGGCCGGTCGCGGTTTGAAGTGGTGGCTGATCGGTTTTTCGCTCATCGCGGCGAACATTTCGGCCGAACAATTCGTCGGGATGTCCGGCCAAGCGGCGGACTACATCGGCTTGGCGGTCGCGAGTTACGAATGGATCGCGGCGCTTTCGTTGGTTATCGTCGCGTTTTTCTTCCTGCCTCGCTTCCTGAAAGCCGGGATTTACACGATTCCGGAATATTTGGAAACGCGGTACAATAAGTCGGCGCGTTCGATTATGTCGATTATGATGATGATTATGCTCGTCGCGGTCAACATCACGGTCGTTACGTTCGCCGGCGCGAAGGCTTACGCCGTTTTCTTCGACGGCATGACGCTCGGCCCGGTCGCGCTCGACCTGACCTTCTTCTGCTGGGCGATCGGGATTTTCGCGGCGCTGTACATCTTCGCGGGCGGTTTGAAGGCGTGCGCTTGGGCTGACTTGCTTCAAGGTTCGGCGCTGATTTTGGCCGGCGCGGTCGTTCTTTGCTTCTCGCTGAAAGCGCTCGGGAGCGCCGATATTAGCTCGCTCGCCGCCGGAAGCGCGGACGCCGTTTCGAAGCTGACCGCCGATATGGGCGCTTGGGAACGCTTCTCGACGCTCAACGCCGACAAACTCCGTATGAACCTCCCGAGCTGGGACTTGGTTCTCCCGGTTACCGCGTTGATCTTCGCGATTTGGATTCCGAACCTCTACTACTGGGGCCTCAACCAATACATTATCCAACGCACCTTGGGCGCGAAGTCGCTCGGCGAAGGCCAAAAAGGTCTCGTTTTCGCGGCGTTTATGAAGCTCTTGATTCCGTTCATCGTCATTTTCCCGGGGATGATCGCGCTGAACCTCTTTAGCGCCGATATGAAAGCGAACGCCGACAAAGCGTCCGCGAAGGAAATGGCGCGCTTCGAAGAAGTCAAAGCGAACCCGACGAAGGATCAAGCGCTCTTCTCGTTCAACCGCAGCTTCGCGCTGACCTATCCGGAAAAAGCGGACGAAATCCTCGCGTTCAACGCCGCCGCGTCCGGCGTCAACCTCGACGAAGCGGTCGCCGCCGCCGAAAAAGCGGGCAAAATCAACAAAGGAATGAAAGACGAAGAACTGCGCGTCGCGAAACTCGCCGCGATTCAAGCGAAAGCGCCGACCGCGAAAAACGGCGCGATGCTCAACGGTTGCGACTACGACGCCGCGTTCCCGCTCCTGATGGCGAAGGTCGTTCCGACCGGCGGCTTCAAGGGCTTTATGCTCGCCGCGCTCCTCGGCGCCATCGTCAGCTCGGTCGCCGCGATGTTGAACGCCGCGTCGACGATTTTCTCGATGGACATTTACAACGAATATCTCGTCAATAAGAACCTCGACGAAGCGGCGCGCCAAAAGAAACTGGTCGCGGTCGGTCGTATCGCGGTCGTCGCGTTCGTTTTGATCGGCTGCATTGTCGCGCCGATGTGGGCGAATCCGAAATTCGGCGGCGTCTTCAAGGCGATCCAAGAGTTCCAAGGCTACATTTCGCCGGGTATCTTCGCCGCGTTCGTCGTCGGTTTCTGGATGAAGAAAGCGCCGAACTCCTACGGCGCGATCGCGTTGATCGCTTGCCCGATTCTTTACGGCGCGTTGGCGACGTTCGTTCCGTCGCTCGACTTCCTGAACCGTATGGCGGTTACGTTCGGCGTTTTGATCGCGTTGGCGGTCGTTATGTCGATCGTCTGCCCGCGCAAAGAAGCGTTCGTTCAAGCGACCGACGAAAGCAAAGCCGAGTTCCTGAAGGAATCGAAGGGCGCGAAGCTCGGCGGTTGGGTCGTCGTCGCGCTGACGGTCGTCCTCTACCTGATTTACTGGGATTACGACCTGCCGATGTTCTAATCGAACGGCGTAAAACTTGCGCTTAACGCGTTTCGACGGCGCGTCGCGACGAAGCGGCGCTCCCGTCGAACGTCGGCGAAGCGGAAGAAACCCGAAACGAAAAATCGCTCGACGGGCGCGGGGGAGACTCCGGGGCGCGGTCGGGCGATTTTTTTTGACGAGAGGGGACGCGCCGCCGGTTTGATTGCCGAAGCGAAAAAATCGCCCGACGGGCGCGGGGGAGACTCCGGGTCGCGGTCGAGCGATTTTTTTTGACGCGACGGGCCGCTA
>JAZQAP010000424.1:0-2088 GCA_045545275.1 Thermoguttaceae bacterium
GGCCAGGCAAGCGCGGATTTACGCCGAACGTCGCGGCGCGCTTTCGTTCGAGTTGGGGTTCGCGTTCTTTTACCTGAACCGGACGAGTCGGTCGGGAATCGCGACCGCCGGGCCGATCGGCGGCGCCGCGCAAGCCGGAGCGGACAAACTCGACGCTCGCTTCAACCGCGAAACGCTCGTTCGCCGCGTCGTCGCGCTCGCCGACCGCCGGGACGCGATTCGCGTTTCTTGCGCCGACTTCGCGACGTTTCTCCGGAGTTTGCGGAGCGAGACGCCCGACCGCCGCGTCGTCGTTTTCGCCGACCCGCCGTATTGGACGCAGGGCCCGCGACTTTACCGGCGTTCGTTCGACGCGTCCGAACACGCCCGGCTCGCCGACGCGCTTTTAAACGACGTCGCGGCGCCTTGGCTCTTAACTTACGACGACGCTCCGGAGATTCGCGCGCTTTATCCCGGCGTCGAGGCGCGACCGCTTTCCGCGTCGTATTGCGCCGCCCGGCGAAAGACCGGCGCGGAAGTTCTTTTCAGCCGCTTTCCCCGCTAACCGATTTCGGCGGCGATTTGCGCGGCTTTTTGGAAGTCGCGTTCGGCGTAGATTTGCGTTACGTCGGCGCGGGCGTGGCCGAGCATAATTTGCGCCGCTTCGAGGCCGAATTTCGCCCGGACTTCCGTCGCGTAGAGGTGGCGCAATCGATTCGGCGCCCAACGCTCGACTCCGGCGCGCTCCGCTCCCTTCGCGATGATTTTGCAGTAAAGATTTTCGGCGTAAAAATCGTTGTAACGGCGCGTTTTCGGGGTCGCGTCGCGCGCCGCTTGCGACGGCGTGAGGGGCGTTTTGCGTCGTTGGCGGCGCTCGAACGCTCGGTCGCGGACGGCGTCGCGGGGCGAAAAGAGGAACGCGTCCGGATCGTCGGCTTTTTCGACGAGATACGGCGTCAAAATCGCTTGCGCTCGCCGTCCGAGCGGAACGCGCTTCTTCGCCGACGCGGCCCGACGGTGCGCCGTCTTGTCGGTGCGGAGCGTGTAAACCCAAACCGCGCCGGAGCGGTCGACGTCGCCCGCTCGCATCGCGCAAACTTCGCCGGGTCGCATTCCGGTTAGCCGCTGGAGCCGAACCATCGCGGCGACGCGGTCGGGGAGGAAGGGAAGCGTCGCGTCGACGACGGGGCCGGGAACCGGTTCGACCGGGGCGACTTCGCGGGCGGTCGACTTGTCGCGCTTGAGCGGCGGGACGGCTTGGAGACCGACGAGCGTTTCCGGACGAACGAGTTCGAGCCCGACGCCCCAACGGAAGACCGTCCGGACGCAGTTGATTAACGTGTTGATATACGACCGCGCGAACCGCCCGCTTTTTTCCATTTCGTCGCGGCAAAAGAGGAGCTTTTTCGGGCCGAAGTCGTCGACCGGCGTTGCGGGGAAGAACTCGACCGGGAACGAAAGCGCGACGCGGTAACGCTCGTGTTGGCGCGTCGAGGCGCCGTCTTTGACGTAATAGTCTTTCTTGTCGGACAAGAACGCGACGGACAATTCGGCGACGGTAACGACGGTTTTCTCCGCTTCGGCGCTTTCGGCGACGGAAACGCGATCCGACGCCAATTCCGCAATATACCGACGATACGCGGCGATCGTTTCCGGCGCGCCCCATTTTCCGAGATAGATTTTCCGCTTGCCGCAATAGACGAACGCGGCGTCGCGCAATTTATTCCGACAAAGTTTCGGAAGGCGAGTTTTCATTTAATCAGCTCCTGGAAAATAGCCACCGTGTCTATTTTTCAAGAAGCCGAGTCAAAACCAAAAGAGTCAAGAAACTTTTTAAGTCCCGGGGATAACGGGACATAAAAAAATACACCCAATCTGATTCGAACAGATAACCTTCGGTTCCGTAGACCGATGCTCTATCCAATTGAGCTATGGGTGCATTTAAAAAACGTTCGAAATCGTCGAACTCGCGATGTAAGAAATTTTGAAAACACGCTTCGAAAAACGTAAATCCAAATTTCAGAATATTTGAAAATACACCCAATCTGATTCGAACAGATAACCTTCGGTTCCGTAGACCGATGCTCTATCCAATTGAGCTATGGGTGC
>JAZQAP010000425.1:0-6686 GCA_045545275.1 Thermoguttaceae bacterium
CGCCTTTCGCCGCGACGCCGCCTCGTCCCCTTGCCTTGCCGCCGCCGTTATTTCCAAACGTCGCGCTTTTCGAACGTCGTGTGAAAGAGCGATTTGGCGCGCTCGCCGAGCGGTTCGCCGACGAAATCGAACTCGATTTTACCGGTCGTTTTCAGCGTTTCCAAGAGCGGCCGAACCGCCGCCAAACCGCTCGCGACCGCGACGCGAACCGTCTTGCCGCCGATCTCGACCGTCGCCGTCTTCAACGCTTTCGTTCCCCGAAGCGGTTCAAACTTCAAGAGTTCCGCCGGCGGGTCGCTTCCCTCGACGACTTTCCAAAGGTTGCGTAAGGCCGCTTCCGCGACGCCGCCGGTCGCGCCGAAAATTTTTCCGGCGCCGCTTCCGTTCCCGAGCGTCGAGTCGAACGGCTCGTCGTCGAGCGTCGCCGGGTCGACGTTAGTTTGCATCAGCCAAGACGCGAGTTCGCGGGTCGTCAGCGCGAAGTCGAGATCGCGAATTTTCTCGTTTTTCCAATATCGCCCCGCCGCGTTCGCGTTCGGGAGAGTCGCTTCGAACTTTTTCCCGACGCAAGGAACGAACGCGACGTGCGTTATCGTCGCCGGGTCGAGCCCTTTTTCCTCGGCGAAACGCGTTTTGATCGCCGCGCCTTGCGACAAAAGCGGGCTCCGCGTCGTCGACAAATTCGGGATGAATTCCGGATAAAACGTCTCGACAAACTTCACCCAAGCCGGGCAGCAGGAGGTGAAAAGCGGCCCCGAGTTCGACTCGTTCAGGCGCGCCCAAAGCTCCCGCGACTCTTCCTCGATCGTCAAGTCGGCGCCGAACGTCGCGTCGAAGACGAAGTCAAAGCCGATTAACCGCAACGCCGCCGCGAGCTTCGCTTCGAGGTTCGCGCCCGGTTCGAGCCCGAACATTTCGCCAAGCGAAACGCGGAGCGCGGGCGCCGTCGTCGCGACGAAAGTTCGCGCCGCTTTCCCATTTTCGCCGTTTTCCTCGTTTTCGCCCGTTTTCCCCGTCGCTTCGTTTTGCGCCGCCAGCGCGGTTTCCCGAATCGCCGACGCGACCTCGACGTAATCGAGCCGTTCGTGCAGGACGTTGAACTTGCACGCGGTTACGCATTGCCCGCAGTTTACGCAGATTGTCGAAACGCCGTCTTTTAACGTATCGCGGCGGTACCAGTGCGAAATCGTTTGCGCCATGCACGCTTCGTCGCACCGTCCGCAGTTCGCGCAACGTCGCCGTTCGTATGTCAGCGAAGGGTTGTCGGGCTCGACGACGACCGGGTCGCAAGCTCGTTTCTCCCTTTTGCGCAACGCCTTATACTCGCTAAACGTTTTGCAACCGTCGAGGTGATAAGGAAATTCGTCGTCCGCGCTTCCGTTCGCCGCCGCGTTCGGAGCGTCGTTATCGAGCGCCGACTGAAAACCGCGCCCGCGCCCGCGACCGCCGCCTTGCGCGAAGACGCTTCCTCCGCCGAGCGTCGCCGACGCGAGCCCAAGCGTTCCCGTTTTCAACGCTTGTCGCCGCGAAATCCGCGCGTTCGCTCCGCCTTCGAGCGCTTCAAGCGTCGTTTCCGACGTTTCCGAGCGTTTCGCGCCGTCGTTTTCTTCGTTCCGTTTCATCGCGATTCTCCTTTTTCGTCCGTTTATTTCGCCGCGTCGCCAAGTTTTCCGCGTTTTCGCACGCTTCCCCGTTTTCTCTTTCGTCCGCCGTTTTTCAATCGACGCTACCTTCGCCGTCAATTATAAAGGTTCGACCGCAATATCGCAAGCGCCGCTCCCGCGCGACGGCGTTTTTTCCTCTTTTTTCTCCAATTTTCGCCGCCGACAAAACGCCAAACCGACGCAAACCTCCGTTTTTTCTTTCTCCCTCTTTTCCATTCTCCGTAAAGCGCCCGTCTTACGGTCGTTTTAACCCGCAATTTTAAAATAAGAAACTTAGGTAAAATAGCAAATTTTCGCAAAACGGTCTTGGCGCGGCAAAAGAAATTGGGTATACTGTTTATTAGGGGGCGTTCCGTCTCGACGCGTCGACCGCAAACGCCCGCTCCGTTGGTCGCGAAAGTTCGACGCGCTCTCCGCGCCGTCGTTTTCCAGCGTTTCAATCCTCCTATTTCCCCTAATTTCCGCATCGACAAGAGACGAAAGACCGCCTTATGAGCGCCCTTCCCGTTCTGAACGTTTTTCCGCGACGTCCTTCGAAACGCCGTCGGCCCGCGCGCCTCGCGACGTCGACTTTTTCCCTCGGAACCGCGTTGACCGCCGCGCTCTTCGTCGTTTCGCCGTCGTTCGAGTCGCCGCGTCTCGCCGTTTTTGCGCAAACCTCCCAAACGCCGCAAAATTCCTCGGCGGCGCAAACGGAAGACGCGATTCTCGCCGACGCGCTCGAACAACATCGACAGGGTAATTACGCCGAAGCCGCCCGACGCCTCGAAGCGTTCGTCGCGCAGTATCCGTCGTCGGCGAATCGCAACAAAGCGGAATTTTTCGCCGGGCACTCCCGTCTCGCGCTCGGCGGTTACGTCGACCCGGCGGAAACCGCGCTCGCTCGCCGCCACTTCCAGTACGTCATTAATCAAGGAAAAGACGCTCAACATTATAAAGAAGCGACTTTTCACAACGCGCACTCTTATTTTAATTTGCGACAATATTCGGAGGCGCGCCCGCTCTTCGTCAAATTCCTCACGGAATTTCCGAACGACGCTTTCGTTCAGTACGTTTATTATTATCTCGGCGTTTGCGAAGCGCAATCGGGCGCCTACGCCGCCGCGTTGAATTATTTCGACCGCAACCTCAAAGAATACCCGACGTCGCCGCTCCGTTGGACTTGCCGACTCGAAAAAGCCGCGACGGTCGGCAAATCCGGCGATTATCGAGAGGCGGAAAAACAACTGAACGCGTTGGCCGCGGAACCGGAAATTCCCGCCGACGTCGCCGGTCAAGTCGTCGTTCAGCGCGCGCTTCTGCAAATTGTCCAACAAAATTTCGACGAAGCGATTCGTATTTTGGACGAGTTCATCCAAAACCGTCGCAACGACCCTAACTCGACGCAAAGCGTCCAAGACGCCTATCTTTACGAAGCCTACTCGTACTTCGCGAAGAAAGAATTCGAACGCGCGCTCCTTCTCGTCGAACAAATGCAGGGCGCGTCGCAAACGATCTCGCCGGAAACCGCGCTCCTTAAAATCAAGCTGCTCGTCAACTTAAACCGCCTCGACGAAGCGACCGACCTCCTCGCCAAACTTGAAAATTCGAGTTACGGCCAGGACACGCCGGACGCGATCGCTTCGTATCGCGCTCTTATTTCGTTGGCGCGAGGCGATTGGGACGCCGCGATTTCCTCGTTGACGACGCTCCTGAAAGTTCGTCCGACGACCGGAAACGCCGTCGCGCTCAACTATTACAACGCCGGATCGCCGACCGGAACTCAACTCGCGCCGCACGATTTCGTCGAAGCTTGCGGCGTTCTCATCCTTTCGCACGCAAGCCGTTACGCCGCCAAGAAAAACCCCGCCGACGAAACGGCGCAGGCGGCGATTTTTAACGCGACGGCCAATTACGCGCGGTCGCTCAACGACCCGGCGCTCGACTTGATCGTCGATATGATCGACAAACGTCGCCGCGAAGCGTTGACGAAGCCGATCGCGTCCGGCTCCGACGGCGTCTCGGTCGCGACGCCTCCGGGCTCCGTCGCGCCGCCGCCGAACCCGCTCCTTCCCCCGACGTCTCACAACGTTCCGCAACAAGGCGGCGCCTCCTACGCGCCCGGCGGAACGCAAAACGGCGCGACCGCCCCCGACGCCGGAACGCAAAACGACGCGACGCGCGAACCGACGCCGTTAACGCCCGTCGCCGCTCGCGAAGCCCTTAATAAAGCGACCAACTTTTTCGTCAACCAAGAATACGACCGCGCGAACGAAACGCTCTTGGAAGCGATGACCGCCTCCGAAACCTTTTGGCAAGACTGCCCGGCCGAAGCGGCCCGCGTCGCGCTCCTCCGAGCCAACGTCCTTTACGCGCTGAATAAACGCTCCGAAGCGCAATTAATGTGCCAGGATCTCCTGTCCAACGCGCCGCATTCGCGAGAAGCCGCGGTCGCCGCGTTTTACCTCGGTTCCGCCGCCGACTTGCTCGGACGTCGAGACGACGCGATCAAATACTTGCGCCGCGCCGCGAACGCTCGCGACGATTCGCCTTACGCCGACGTCGCGCTTTACCGCCTCGCGCTAAACGAATGGGAACGCGGCGACGTCAAACGCGCGCAAGAAAATTTCCTCCGCCTTTATCGCGGATACCGCGAAAGCGCTTACTGGAGCCACGCGCTTTGGGCGTTGGCGAAAATCGAGTTCGACGCGAAAAACGACGTCGTCGCCGAAGAGCTTGTCAACGAAGCGCTCGCGAAAAAACCGGACGCGGCGATCGTCGATTATATTCTCTTCTTAAAAGGCGAAATCGCGCTTCGAACGAAAGATTACGAGAAGGCGAGCGTCGCGTTTGAAATGATTATCGAACAATATCCGCGCAGCGTTTGGCGTTCGAAGGCGACCAACCGCCTCAACGCGATTCCGGAATGGTTCCGCAATCCCGACGCCGCCGTTCCGTCGACCGACGCGTCCGCGCCCGTTCCGCGTCGCGAACTTCAAGACGCGAACGACGCCGTCGCACCGACGCCGCGTCCGCGCGCGCCCCGCTCGAACGGTTCGAACGGAACGGAACTTCCGCCCAACTTTTACGACGAACGCGAACTCCCCGAACGCCGCCCCCGGAACGTTTCCGGCGGCTCGCCGTCTGATCGCGCGTCCGCCGAGCCCCGCTCGAACGCCCGTCCCGCCGCCGCGCCGTCCGACGGGTCGACCTCTCGCCCGAGCGTCGACCGCCGTCCGTCGAACGCTCGTCCCGACGGCGCCGCGTCCGAACGCCCGAACTCGAACGTTTCCCGTTATCCGAGCGACGCGAACGCGTCCGACCGCCGTCGCGAATACGTTCGATACGACGAGCGCGCCGCGCAAAACGCCGACGAGCGCCGCGTTTATCGAACGTCCTTCACAAACGAAACGCTTCGTTTCTAACGCTTTGTTTCGTCGCCGCTTAAACGCCGAACGCCGCGTCCCGCGCGCTATTTTTTCGCGTCGACGCGGCGTTCGGTCGTTTGCTTTTCCGCTCGTTTCGCCCGCTTCGTCAACGGCGCGCTTCGGCGGCGACCGCGTCGATCTCCCGCAAATACTGCGCGACGACTTCGGCCCGCGAAAACTCCCGCTCGATTTTTTCGCGACCGCGCCGTCCCATCTCGCGCCGACGTTCGAACGGCGTCGCCAAAAACCGCTCGACCGCCGCGACCAACGAGTCGACGTCGCGCGGCTCGAACCCGAACCCGCTCTCGCCTTCGTCGAACGTCTCGACGCAGCCCGGTATTTTCGACGCTAAAATCGGTCGTCCGATCGCCGCGCCCTCCAAAAGCGCGTTCGAAAGCCCCTCGTGATACGACGGCAACACGACCGCGTGCGCGGCGGCCAACGTCTCTCGCACGTCCTCTTGGTAACCCAAATACTCGACGACGCCGACGTTCGCCGCGTTAAACGTCAAATAATGAACGTCGCAACCGCGTTCCGTCGCGCCGACCATTTGAAAAACGACGTCCGGTCGCGTTTTGCGAATTCGCCGCGCGCACTCGATCAACTCGACGACGCCTTTGTCGCGCATCAGCCGCCCGATAAATAGCAAGCGCGTTCCCTCGGCGTCGCTCGGATAATCGACGTAATCGAACCGCGCCAAATTGACGCCGGAACCGCGCGTCGCGACGATTTGCTCCGCGCGCGCCATCCGTTCGTCGAGCAAACGTCGAGCGATCGCGTCGTTTTGCGCGAAAATCCGCGCCGCGCCCTTCAAACCGCCGCGATAAAGCGCCGTCGCGACGCGACGCTTCCACTCCGCTCCGTAAAACGCCGTCCCCAATCCAGAAATCGTCGCGACGCAAGGCGTTCGCGTCGCTCGGCAAGCCCGCCCGCAATACGCGTTCGGCTTCACGGTGAACGTCAAAACCAAATCCGGACGCAACTTCTTGAGTAATTTTCGATAAAACCGATAAAGTTCAACGTCTTTCAACGGATTCAAGCCGCGCGGTTCGATCGGCGTCGAAACGATCGTCCCCTTATCGACGAACGCCGACGTTCGGAAATCCTCCTCAAACGAAAAAAAAATTTCGTCGCCGCGCTCGTAAAGCGCTTCGACCAGTTCGCGCTTAAAATCGTAAAGGACGCGCGCTTGATTAATCGCGATCAAAATCCGCATATTTCGCCCCTCTTCTCGTTCGCGTCGGCTTTCCGCTTTTCCCCGTTCGCCGCCGCGACGCGTTTTCGCCGCCTTCGCCAATAAAAAACCCCGACGGCGCAAACCGTCGGGGCCTCGTCGACGTCAAACGTCGATCACATCATCATTCCGGCGGCTCCGGTTCCCATGCCCATGCCGCCGCTTTGCGAACCGTCGTACCGTCCGAGTTCTCGCGCGTCCTCTTTGACCTCGCGAATTTGGAGATAACCGTTCGGTTCCAAAATCATCACCTTGCCCGGAGAACGCAATTCCGCGCCGGAAATCTTCGCGCCGCCGATCGCGTCGACCAAACAGGCGTCCGAGACGTGGTCGACCGTCCCGGCCTTCGAATTGCGACCGCCGCGACCGCCTTGCGACGCC
>JAZQAP010000426.1:0-7083 GCA_045545275.1 Thermoguttaceae bacterium
GCGGCGCGTACCGTTGCGACGAGTTCCGGCTTTACGCAAGCGTCGCGACGAGCGACGTTTGCGCCGCGACGGCGCCGGGAACGACGGTTCGCGCTCGCGTCGTCAAATGGGGAATCGCGTCGTCGACGAACGTCGAACGCCTTGCGAGCGAACCGATTACGCTAATATTACAAGATGGAGCGTCGCTAATTTTACCCGACGGCGCGCCGGAAAGCTGGGCCGACCATTTCGTCGTCGACTTCTCCGAAGCGTCGACCAATTTTGCGATAACGGCGCCCTATTCGATCGCTTGCCGGCATCCTCAATGCAACGCGACCTTGACGGGACAAGTTCAATTTATAAACAACGAAAATCAAACGTCGCTTGCCATTTCCCAAAACAACGAACTAACTCTTGACGGAGCGACAATTTATCTCAAATCCCTCCATTCGGTTCCCGGCTCTCGTATCGACGGACGCGGCGTTCTCGTCTTCCGGTCGAACGGCGTTTGGATCAACGAAGGCGCGACGATCAACGGCGTTCGGGCGGAAGATTACGACGCCGCGTCAAACGACATAAAAATCGTTTATGAATTCGACGCGTCCGAAATTCGCAACGCGTTTAACGACGGCGTTTGTCGCTGGACTTCAAAAGCGCTCGATTCGGGAACGCTTCCGTTCGTCTTCGGCAAATACTCGCTCGACGCCCAAGGTAAAGGCGACTATCGAACGATTTACGATTCGACGCAGCCGATTCTCGACGCGACGGCGCCGGTTTACGAAACCGCGTTCGATTGGAACGACGAAACGATCAAAACGGTCGTTCACGCGACGCCGGAAGCGGGCTGGAACTACTACCGCGTCGAAGTTCCGGAGTTCGTAAACCTCGGCGGAGCAAAAATTTATCACGGCGGTCGAACGACGCGCTATTTTAACGTTTGCAACGCCGATTACGAACCGCAAAAGACTTACTACGTTTGCGAACCCGGAACTTATTCCTTAACAACGACTTCCAAGTTTTCCCTCACCCCCGACGGAATCGTGAAATACGAAGGCGCTCCGACGACCCAAAACGCGCATTACGTTATCTTAAAATCCGCGACGTTGCTCGACTGCCCGAACGACCACGCCCAAATTTCCGTCGTATTTCCAGCCGTCTCCGAAGTTTACGACTCCGACGGCCGCCGTCTTTCCGACGCCGAGGCGCGCCTCGTTTCGGTCGGCGTTCCGACGCCGTCCGCGCCCGAATTTTACCTCGGAAAGGGCGGAACGAGCGGGTTTTGGAACCGATGCGACGGCGCGACGCTTTACCGCGTCGAAGCGGTCGACGGCTCCGCGACCGGACTGACCGCCTCGAATCGCTGGCTCGACACAAACGAAGTGAAAACCAAGACTTGGCGCGTTCGCGTCGCGGCGCCGATTTACGGCGGCGTCGAAAAATGGTCGACGCAAACAACCGCCGTTCAACCGTTTAGCGCGCTCGTCGAAAAGCCGAGTTACAACGACGCGACCGCCGGAACGACGTTCGAACTCGTTTATTCCGACGATTTCGACGGCGTTCGCAACGCGACGGTCGAACGAACGCGCAAGAGCGACGGCGCGTCGACGACTCTTACGCGAAACTTTGCGGGCGGAGAGTTTGCCGACGTTCCGGAAACGTTCGACGAATACGTTTACCGCGTTTCTTGGACGCCGTCGCCGGAAAACGTTTGGTTCGAAACGACCGCCGCGCCTTGGTTTGTCGCCGACGGTTTCGACGCGAAAACGCAAACGAATTTCATTACGACGCCGAGTCGCGCTTACGAAACGCCGACCTTCGCGGCGCGAATCGAGAAAAAATCGAACGGCGAACTCCTTAAACGGCAAGACGTCGCGAAAATTTCTTACTCGCTCTTCGAAACGCGCGATCTTTGGGCGACGCGCGCCGAACGCCTCGCCGTCGGGCCGGACGGGAGTTATTGGCGACGCGACGTCGAAATCTCGGCGGCGACCGTTCGCGATTCCCTCCTCGTCGACCCTAACTTTTGGTCGTTGGACGAGATCGGCGCGAACTTCGTCTTCTCGCCGGAGGACGGACGACCGTTCTTCCCGCGTCCCGGCGCTTACCTCGTTCGAGCGACGCTCGAAACGACGAACGGTCGGCGAATCGTCGTCGAATTTCCGATTCAAGTCGAATAAAATCGGAAATTACATCCTTCAACGTCGTTGACGACAAGAAGTAAAAAACGCCGTCGCGTCCGGAGGCCGCGGCGCCGTTTTCTTTTGTCGAGCGGTCGTCGAAGCCGCTTCAAGCGTTATCGACGAACGCCTTACGGCGCGTACTGTTCGCACGGCTCGACGTCGAGAAGCGGCCACACCAGTTCGCCGCGCTTTTGCGCCTCCTCGTCTTGGAACGCGCCGAGCCGTAAAGCGTTCGCGTCCAACCACATAATAAAGGCGCGACGGTCGGCGTCCGACACGGCGTCGCGGTGCGTTTCGTCGAACAAAATCTTGCCGAGTTTCGCCTCCGACGCGCCGACGCGACCCGGGCGAGAACGCGACCCGCCGTGCGGCCCGGTTGTCGTCAAGCCGCCGCGCATCGAGCCGCTATAGTAGTAAACGTAAGGCCGCAAATCCTCGTGTTCCATCGACTTAGGCCCGGCGTTTTTCTCGATATGACACCCGACGCAACGCTCTTCGACGATCGGTTTAATCAAGCGGTAATAGTTGATCGGCTCGACCGGGCCGCACTCCGGTTCGAGTTTCGACGGAGCGCGACGGAACGCCAGCGGTTGCGCGGACTTCGCGTCGTTCGCGACGCTCTCCGTCTCCGGCTCGTGGCAGCCGACGCAGACCAAATTTTCGCCGGGATGAACGAACGCGGCGGAACGCATCGTCTGCACCGCCATTCCCTTCTCGTCCAACGCTTGGAAAATCAACTGTTTACCGCTCGGCGCTTCGAAAAACGCGCTCCCGTCGGCCTCGACCGGAACCGTTCCGAGCGGAATCCGCGGCGTGTTCTCGGTCGCGTATCCGACGAACGGCGTATCCATCCACGGGTTCGCTTTCGGGATTACCTGCAAAACGCGCAAGCTCTTAATCGGTCGATCTTGCGGGAACGGACGGTCGGTCAGGTTCACGTTGACGACGCCGATCGTCGACGTCTTGTCGGCGCTCGCGAAGTCTTCTCCTTGCGCCGTTTGTTGCGCGACGACCGGCGGTTTCGGACGGGCGCGCAACGGAATCGGCTCCGTCAACCGCAAGCGCGGGTCGTATCCGATCGGCAAAATTTCGCGCTCGACGAGCAGTTCCTCGTTGCCGTATCGGTCGAGTAAAACCAAGTCTTCCCAAGAGTTGCAGAGGTACAAGTCTTCGCTCAACGCCCACGGCGCCCCGTAACGGTATTGGGCGCGGTCGGGGCCCTCCGACTCCGGAAACGCTTCAAAGGGCGTAATGCGGCGGATTTGGCTCATATGGTTGTCGTTCGGGACGCGCAGGTCGAGCGTACACAACGACCCGAACGTCTCGCCGTGATGCGGCGCGGCGGTGAAAATGTAACGGTGCGAGTCCGGAATCGGGCGGAATTGCATCTGCGTCATCGGCAGGCCCGACGGCGCGCATTCGCAGGCGCCGAAGCGGTGGTCGCCGTGTTCGCAATCCTCGAACGTGTCCCAAGGAAACGGGTAATTTCCCTGCGGAGAACGCGGGTTGCGACCGTCCGGCGCGCACGTCCAAAACGTTGAGCCGAGGCAGTTTTCGCGGTCGACGTAATCCCAACGCGAGTAAACCAACGCGCCGTTATTGTCGACGGTCGGGCGCCACTCGCTCGTTTCGAAGTAGCTGATCGGGTAAATATCGGAACCGTCCGGTTTCATCGAGTGCATCACCGCCGTCGTAACGCGGAGCGCCGCGCTTTCGCCGAAGCAACGAATGAAGCCGCCGCGCCGCTCCGAGCAGAAAACGAGCCGCCCGGACGGAAGCTCGCAGACGTCGAAATCGTTGTAAGCGCCGTCGGTTAGCTGTTCGATCGCGCCGCCGTCGACCGGGGTTTTGAAAATGCTCCACGTCGTTTCCGGCGTCCAAATCCAGCGGTGTTCCTTAGCGTTGCACCAAGAGAAGTAAATCGTTTTACCGTCGTAACTTAGCTCCGGCTTATAGAACGCCCCGGAGTTCAACTCGCGGCCGGCCAAACGGTCGCAAACCGGCGTCGCGGCGACTTTCTTTCCGGCGATTAAGTCCTTCACTTGCGGGTCTTTAGCCTTCCAATCGGAGAGCGCGAAGATTCCGCCGCCTTGGATCGTGTTGAAGCCGTAAATTTGCGTCGACATGTGCCCGCCGATTCGGTCGGTGTTGCGAGCGTTCGTCAATCGCGACCCGGCGTAACACCCGCGCGCTAGGAACATAATCCGGTCGAGGTCGGCGACGTCGTCTTGCGCGAACATTATTTGACGGCGGAACGCGCAGGCGACGAAGTAATCGGCGACCGTCGACGCCTTGTCGTTCAGGTAAGCGTCGCCGGTTTCGAGCGATTCGGCGACGGCGCGCTCAAAACGTTCGAAGTCGGCGACGAGCGTCTTAAACGTCGACGTTTCGCCGTTTACCGCGAACGGGCCCGCGTCGAGAAGCGCCCGGGTTCGCCGCAAAACGACTTGAACCGGAATCTTTTCCGTCTCTGGGAAAACGAGCGAATGTTCGTCGAGAACCTGCTCGGCGGCCCCGCGCGGCGGCTTGCGCTCTCCGCTCAATTCCTTTTCGAGTTCGAGGAAACGCTCCCCCCAAGCGGCGAAAACGCCGGCTCGGAACGCGTTCGAATCGAACGACTTAACGCCGAGTTCCGCGACGCGGGCGTCGAAGCGCGCCTTGTCGACCGCTTGAATCGGGATATTTTTCGCCGGTTTCTCGCCCGGTTTGACGGTCGGCTCGATTCCGCCGGTCGGGAAAAGGAAGTCGAGCGCGGCTTGCGTCGACGTTTCGATTTGCCCGCCGAGTTTTGGAGCGAGCGCCCCTTCGACGCGAGCGGTCGCGGTCGCGAGCCAACCGTCGGCGCCGAGTTCGTCGAACGTCATTATCTGTCGCGGCGCGGTCGAGTCTTTCGACGCGACGAGCAATTTCGGGACGTCGGCGAATCGCTCGACCGGCGACGCGGGCTCGTTCGGGACGCTTGCCTCCAAGCGGCGGCGCAGCGCGTCGTTTCGCTCGGCGAGAGAGCCGATTCCGGCTAAGTCGAAGCGCGTCAAAAGGAGCGTTTCGTCGTCGAGCGGGAGCGGCTCCGTCGGGACGGTTTCCGGCGAAAAGTTGCGAATTCCGCGCGAAATCCGCAGGTCGTCGATTACGCCGTCGCAGTAAATCGAGCGATCGACGAGCGACCCGACGGCGAACTTCGCGCCCTCCGGCGTCGGCGAATGCGGACGGTCGAGCTTGGCGCGGGCGACCGAAACGCCGTCGACGAAGAGTTCCGCCGCGTCGACGTCCATCGTCAAGCCGATAAAATGGGCTTTCCCGTCGGCGAGCGTTACGCCGGAGCGGATCGTGTCGCCCGCCGGGTTCCCCGGGACGTAAAGCGCCAAATCGCCGACGCCGGCGAACGCGTACAGCTCCCAGTGCCGCGGCGACGACTTTTCCTCGTTCGCCAAGAAGATATGAAAGCCGTCTTTCGAGTCGAGCCGCGCCCAAAATTCGACGGTAAACGGGCGGGCGTTCAACGCTTCGTCGCTCGGGAAGACGAACGAGTTCCGCTTCGGCGCGATCGCGGTTCCGAGGTTCGGGCGGAACGAATCGACGACGAAATCGTTCTCGAAAAGCGCGTTCGCGTCGACGGCGCTGTCGACCGTCGCGATTCGATTCGACGTCGGAGGCAACTGCGCGAACGCCCGTTTCTCCGTCGCGGCGCCTAAAGTAAGCGTCGCAAGCGTCGCCAACGTCGCGCCCGCCGTTAAGAAACGTTGGCGCGTTCGCGCCGAGCTTTGCTTCTTTCCCGCTTTATCTATTTTGCGCATTTCCCACTTTTCCCTTGTTTTTTTTTCGGCGAAATCGATAAAAAGCGCCGTTTCTTGACATTTTTTCTGTTTTTGTCTTCTTGCGTCGTCCGATACGAACGGTAAGGAACGGCGTTCAAAGCGCCGCGCCGTCGTTATTATCCCCCGCCGCGCCGCGAAAATCAAGACGGTCGGCGGTTCGACGGCGCGCTTTTCGCAAAGTTTCGCTCCGACGAGGCCGGTTTTTCCGCCCGTCGAACGCTCGCCGACGTTTTTCCGTCGGCGACGCAAGCGTTCCGTTCCTCCTTCGCCGCGCTCGACTCGCACGGACGTTCCGAGTTCGAACGCGCCGCGTTTTTTTACTTTCACCAACGTTCGACGTCCGCTCGGTTCGCCGCGCTTTCGTCGAACGCCCAGCGAATAAAAGAAAACCAATGCAACGCAATCAACGCAACGAGTCGCGCCGCCTTCCGCTCCGCCGTCTCGTTTTCGGCGCCGCGCTCGGCGTCGCCTGTCTCTCCGTCTCGTCCGCCCAAGCGCAAGGAGTCGCGCTCCGCGGAATCGGCGCCGTCAACTCCGGGATGGCCGGCGTCGCGACCGCGACCCCGGTCGACGCGCTCGGGGCGCTCCACTGGAATCCGGCGACGATCAGCGCCCTCGACTCGTCGAGCATGACGTTCGGCTCCGGTCTCATTATGGCCGACTCGAGCGTCGAATCCGGGATTACTATGCCGACGCCCGCCGGGCCCTATACGATGAGCGGTCGCACCGAAAGCGACGCCGGAACGATTCCCGCCCCGCATATGGGGATGGTCATGAAGGGCGCCCCGGACAATCCGTTCACGCTCGGCTTTAGCCTTACCGCGGTCGGCGGCGCCCAAACGAACTACCCGTCCGACCCGACGAACCCGGTCTTTAACGAAAATATCGGGATTGGTCGCGTTTCGTCGAAAGTCGAACTCTTCCAAATGGCGCCGACGCTCTCCTACCAACTGACCGAGCAAATCTCGATCGGATTCGCGCCGACGATCGATATCGCCCGCCTCATCGCCGAACCGATGTTCTTCGGCCCGCAAGACTCGCAAGGGAATTGGGGCGTGGGCGCCGGAACGCGCTACATGTGGGGCGGCGGCTTCCAAACCGGCCTTTAC
>JAZQAP010000427.1:0-2989 GCA_045545275.1 Thermoguttaceae bacterium
TCGACGATCGGCGACGATTTCGACGCGATGGTCGGCGCCTTTGCGCTCGCTTTCCGCCGCGCCGAGGTCGTCGTCGTTACCGGCGGTCTCGGCCCGACGCAAGACGATTTAACGCGGCAAGTTGCGTCGCAAACGCTCGGCGCCGAATTAACCTTCGATCCCGATTCGTTCGCGCACGTCGAGCGGCTTTTCGCTCGACGCGGACGCGTAATGACAGAATCGAACAAAATTCAAGCGTATTTCCCGTCCGGCGCGCAAACGATTTTCAATCCTAACGGAACGGCGCCCGGTTTTTACTTCGAAGGTTTGCGTTCGCAAATACGCGACACGACGCCGTCAAACCAAGTCGACGCCGTATCGCGCTCTTGTTCAACCGTCGTTTCCGCCCAAACGCAAACGACGCAATCTTCTATTTTAAAAGACTTTATCGCGTTATTTTTTCCCGGCGTTCCCGCCGAAATGCGCGAAATGTGGAACGGCCCGAACGGTCGCGCGGCGGTCGAACGCTTCGCTAACCGACTCCTTGACGGCGCCCGCCCGATTTATCGTTCGAAAACGATCCGCACTTTCGGCGCCGGCGAAAGCGCCTTAGAAGCGCGACTTCCGAACCTGATCGCGCGCGACCGCGTTCCGACCGTCGGTATCACCGCCAAAGACAGCGTTATTTCGTTACGTATTTTAGCGGAGGCGTCAAGCGAGCTCGAGTGCGAACGCCAAATCGAGGAGACGTCGAAGTTTATCTACGAGCGCGCGGGCGAATTTATCTTCGGCGAAGAAGACGAAACGTTACAAAAGGTCGTTAGTCGCGTTTTACGAGCGCAGTGTTTAAAGGTCGGCGTTCTCGAATGGGGAACGCGCGGTCTCCTTGCCTCGAAAATAGAAAACGACGTTTTGTCGTTTGCGAGAATTTTCGGCGAATCGGAACGCGACGCGTTCGCTCGCCTCTTCCCGACTTCCGCTTTCGGCGTCGGTCGTTCCGACGCAACCGACGTCGTTTCAAAAGGTTGCGCCGCGAGTCCTCAAGGAACGTTCGGGCCGGAAAAGATTGTCGAAAGTCAAATTTCGGACGCGCTCCGCTCAACGTTGGCGACGCTTCCTCCCGACGTCGCGTTTTGCTTGGCGGTCGGGCCGTATCCGAACGCGTTCGACTCCGCCGCTCCGCTTTGCGATTGCGACGTTTTACAACCGCGACAAACCGTCGTTGCGTTCGTCGATTTGCGCGATCCGGAGCGTTCGAGCGTTCTTCTTGAAACGTATGCGTTCGGCGGTCATCCGGCGGTCGTCGACGCGCTCTTCTGCAACCGCGCCCTTAACGCGCTACGCAAATACATGTAACATATCGATTTAAACAACGGCTTCAAACGGTCGCGTCGCTTTTGCATTGCGCGCCGCGACCGTTTTGCGTTCCGTTTGGTCTTTCCGCCTCCGCCGATCGTCCGCTTGCTTTTCCTTGTTTTTCGCCTTCTTTTTTAACGGTAAAACGTTATTTTTCTTCGCTTTTCCAGCGCCGTCTCGCCAAAACGCAACGCTTGTCGTCTCCGATTCGTCGTTCTTTTTTCGACGCTTGCAATCCGGTTGTTATTCAAAACGCGCCTCTGGCCCCGTCGAGCGCGCGGCGTTTTCGTCCGCGGTTCAAATCTCGGACATTTTTAAATATTTCCGTTAAAAACAACACCGCCCCCCTTGACGCCGTCCCAATCGGCTCTATAATGGATTAAATCGCGGTTTCATTGTTAGCCGCTATATTTTGGGGCCATAGCTCAATTGGGAGAGCGCCGGCTTTGCAAGCCGGAGGTCGCCGGTTCGATCCCGGTTGGCTCCACTGCTTTAAGTTGTTAGTTCCCAACAACTTAAACACTGTTCTTTTCGCAAGAAATTCTGCGGATTTCGACGCGTTTTTCGTCCCGGGACGTAAAATGAAGAATCGATTGCCTGAAATCTGTCGGCGCGCCGTCCGAAACCTTTGCCTAAGTTACTCAGCGGGGGAACAAAGTCTATCTCGGAAAATACGGTTCGCCGGAGTCTTACGCCGAGTACGAACGCGCGATCGCCGAGTATTTGACCGCGCGGTCGTCGAAAACGCGATTTTTACGTTCCAAACGGCAAACAATCGCAGAGGCGCCGCTTCCAATCAAGTTCTCGTCGCGCGACTTCCTACGTCGCCGAATGGAACGGAACCTCTTTATAGAGAGCGGTTAGAATCGAACGAGAACGGTTCCGACGCCTCGCGCTCTACTATGCGCGCAAACGTCGGCGCCGACGCGAGTCGCGCACAACACTATTACATCGCGCCGCTTCTCCACGCCGTAAAACTCGCGTTTCATGCGCAACCGCGCTCAAAAACCTCTACGCCATCCGCGCCAACTCTTTTATTATCAGTCATTAGAAGACATTACAACAAAAGCGATCGCCAGCGTTTTACAATGCGTCAACGAAATTTTCACGTCGACGACGCCTAATTCGTCGGCGACTTTTTTCGCGCCGCCGGTCAAAAAAAGTTGCGGCGCGCCGTCCGGACGATTAACGACTTCGACGTCCGTCCAAGAAATCCCCGACGCCCAACCGGTTCCCAACGCCTTTAACGTCGCCTCTTTAGCCGCCCAACGCGCCGCCAACGACTCGCCAAAATTACGTTTTTTGCGCAAACAATACTCGCGTTCGCGTTCCGTAAAGACCCGATTCAGAAAGGTTTCCGGAATGCGCTCGTAAAGTGTTACGACGCGGTCGATCTCCGCCGCGTCCGTTCCAATTCCGACGACTCGCATCGCTTCGCTCTCCAATCGAGGACGCCGTCCGCCGCAACTTAACGCCTTCAAACGCAACCGGTTAGCAGCGCGTCAAACGTTCGGCAACAAAAGAAAACCGACCGCGAAAATTCCGGCGTCGATCAAACCGTGACTCAACCAAGCGCCGTAAATCGAATCGGCGCGGCGATATATCTCCTGCCAAACAAGCCCGCCGACGAAAACGCCGAACGAACAAACCCACG
>JAZQAP010000428.1:0-7526 GCA_045545275.1 Thermoguttaceae bacterium
AGCTGGAGACGACCATGAAATCCACCGTACACTTCAGATCACACGCCCGGACGAGGTCCGCCATAAAGATAAAGCAGCCCTTCAGCACACCGACGAACAGCGGCTCCCTGCCCTCGTAATCCTTCGTGATCTGGCGGCCGAGCGCCTCCACGCGCTCGCGCAGCTGTTCCTCGCTGGCCCATACCGCAGCGATATCCTGTCTCATACCCATGCTGATTATCCTTCCCCCTCCGGAGTGGCCCGGATGAAATCGATTTTCAAAATATCTGTATCTTCGCGACGTGCCGCCGCACGTTCTGCGGGCGGCATGCCGTAAACGCCGAGAATGCCGGCCCCGTCCCGCAGGACGGGGACCACGCCGCGCTGCCAGCGCGGTACGCCGTTTTCCAGAAACAGCGCCTTGAGCGTCTTGGTGCAGCCGCGTCCCAGCGGACGGTACCTGTCCCCCGGCCGGCGGGGGCCAACGGTGATCGACCCATCTATATTCTCACAAGAAAAGTAAAAAGTGTTGAACGACTTGTGAACATCGTCGGGACAGGCCGACATTTTTTCGCATCGCAGCCGAAGTCCTGCCTCCGGAAGCAAAATTTCTTCCCCCGGACAGACAACGCGCGCGCGCAAACCCGGCGCTTCCGCCGCTCCGAAAGCGATCCGCCCCTCCGATACCTGCACGCGAACGCCGGTCAGATCCGCCGTGCCGCCGCGTCCGGTAAGCTCCAGCACACGGTCGATCTGCGACAGCGGGATCGGTCCCGCCATGCACCGCACGACGCGTCGCGCCACCGGCCTCGGAAGTTTCGCAAAAGCGGCAGCAGGAAGCGTGCCGCCCTCCGACGAATTTTCTTCCACAAAGCGGTGCGCAAGATCGTCGAGATACACCTCATCCTCCCGCAGCAGACGCGCCATTCGTCCGACTGCCTCCGTGAACGCGGGATTCTCCGCTTTCAGCGCCGGGATCACGTACTCGCGATCTTCCGGCGACAGGGCGAAGTTTTCGATTCCCGGCTTCTCGCAGAGGGAAAATTCGCTCAGCGAAAAGTCGGAGCAGCCGATCGAGACGCGAACGAAGTTGAAACCGAGGCCGATTTTCGGGTCGAACGTTTCGACGAGGAGCGCGCGGCGGTCTTCCGGCGTCATTTTGAAGAGGTTGAAGGCGGTCGAACCGGTGATCGCGGCGCCGAACCCGTCGAGCGTTTGGAATTTTTCGCTCGGGTCGAGGTCGACGGCGATTTCGGGCGCGACGGCGTTTTTCGCGTCGGCGTCGGCGATTTCGAGGAACGAGCGGCGGAAAAGTTGGCTTTGATCGCCGGTCGTCGTAAAAGCGACGGCTTGCCCGGCGGGCGTTTGCGCGACGTCGAACGGTTCGACCGGACGCGTCGGGTCGTCGGCGAAAACGAGCGCCGCCGTCGAAACGACCGCGAACGTCGCCGCGAGGAAACGGGAAAGGGAAGTCGGCGTCAAGGAAGTCTCCTTAAAAAAGCGGAACGAAGGAAAGCGGTAAAAAAAGCCGCTCCGAACGGGTCGAAACGGCGAAAACGGGAACCGTCGGCGCGCTCGACGGGAAAACTTGCGTCGAGAGCGCCGGTTTTGACGGTTGCAATGAAAGTTAAGCCGGCTTAACGTTCGTTCAAACGGCGGCCGGTTTGGCGGCGGGAACGCGTCGCGGCTCCATCGCTTCGGCGATATTGTGCAAGTGTTCGTAAACGCGGCGCCAAGCGTTGAGTTGGTAGTCGACCGCGACGACCGCTTGCGGGTCGAGGCGTTCCTCGAACATCGAATGGAGGAATTGTTCGCGGATTTCCTTCACTCGAGCGACGTAACGAACGCGGCGCTCGTTCATCTCTTCGAGAAGTTTTTCGCGCGAGCCCCATTCGGCGAAGATTTTGCCGATCCACTCGAGCGACTCCGTCGCGTAACCGAGCAACTCGACGAACGATTCGTCGATTTCCTTCGGCGTCGGGAGTTCGAGTTCGCGCAGTTTCAGGTTCGACTTCAAGACGCCGACGAAGTAGTCGCTGATCGTTTCGAGTTCTTCCGCGAGGCGAACTTGTTCGCGAGCGGAAACCGCGACGTCGACCGTGAAGGCGCGCGTCGTCAAGCTCGAAATGAAGTCGATCGTCTCGTCTTGGCGGTCGTCGAGCGTCTTTTCGAGCGCGAAGGAGTCGGCGACGAGCGTTTCGTTTTCAAAGTTTTCCGACTTCAGCGTCGCCAAGTCGCGAGCGAGCGTTTGGCAGTCGCCGAACATCCGTTGGATTTCAAGGCGCGAACGCTCGATCCCGACGATCGGGTCGTCGTTCATGAAGGAGTCGAGCCCGGTCGTCGAAGCGCGTTTTTTCGGTTTCGCTTTGTCGTCCGGAACGATCCGCGTCAAAAACGTCGCCGCGACGCCGACGAACGGAAGGAAAACGATCGTGTTCGTAACGTTGAAGAGGGAGTGCGTCAGCGCGATCTTCGAGTTGACGTCCAAGTCCCAACGTTCGCCGAGCGCGTTCACCGCCGGAAGCAGAACCGGGTAGAAAATCGCCAACGCCCAGCAAACGCCGATACAGTTGAAGAGCGTGTGGAAGTACGCGACCCGACGGGCGTTCGTCGACGCGCCGATCGACGCCAAGAGCGCCGTGATCGTCGTTCCGATGTTTTCGCCCAACACGAGCGCGGCCGCCGCCGTGAAGTCGATCGCGCCGAGCGTCGCCAGCGTCATCGTGATCCCGATCGTCGCCGCCGACGATTGAACGAGCATCGTCGTAACGCAACCGACCAAGACGCATTTGAACGCGCCCCAAAGATTCGTCGCTTCGAACGATTGCATAAACTCCGCGAACGCCGGAATGTCCGGAAGCGGCGCGAGCGCGGCGCCCATCGTTTTCAAACCGAAGAAGATCAACCCGATCCCGAGCGCGCAGGCCGCGAGGTTGCAGATTTTTTCGTTTTTCGTCAAAAGATAAACGAAACCGGCGACGCCGATGAGCGGCAAGCCGTAAGCGCCGAGGTTCAACGTCAGAAGCCAACCGGTCGTCGTCGTCCCGATGTTCGTCCCCATCACGCACCCGACCGCTTGCGCGAGCGTCATCAGGCCGCTGTTGACGAAGCCGAGAATCATCACCGTCGTCGCGGAACTCGATTGAACGAGAACCGTCGCCATAAAACCGACGCCGACCGCGAGGAAGCGGTTGTTCGTGAACATCGAAATGATGCGGCGAAGGCGCGCGCCGGCGACCGCTTGCAGACCGTCCGACATCCGCTTCATCCCGATGAGGAAGAGGCCGAGACCGCCCAACACCGCCGCGAAGATGCTCCAATAATTCGGCGCCCAACTCTCCGCTTCGAACGAAACGACGGCGACTTTCGACGGGTCGTCTTTCGGCGACGCTTGCACCATAATCTCCGCGTCGCCGACCGCTTTTTCGCCGAGTTCTTCCTCCGCCCAGTCGACGTAAAGCGTCGTTCCTTCGAGGCGCGCTTTCGCGACCGAGCCGCCGTCTTTGACGAGTTCGAGCGTCAAATCTTCCGGTTTCGCGGCGCCGTTCGTTTTGAACACGTCTTGTTCGCAGAACTCGGCGAGCGTCGCGGAGAGGTCGAGCGTCGTCGTCGGGGCGCCGACGAGAACCTTTAAGTCGGGAAGCCATTTTTTCTGAACGATATTCTTATGTCGGTCGGCGGTTTCCGGCGCGTCGGACGTTTCGGTCGACGCGGTTTCGACGGCGGCGGACTCCGGCGTCGGCGCGGCGTTTTGGTCGTCGGCGCGAACGACGAGCGACGACGACGCGGTCGTTCCGAGGAACGCGAGAAGCGCCAACGACGCGACGAGCGCGGCGGTTTTCAAAGTCGGGCGAGGTCGCTTACGTTGACCTTCGGGAATGCTCATTTTGGAATTTCTCCTAAGTTGGACGGCGCGTCGCTTCCCAAAACGACGGCGCCGCGACGCGCTTGCCGAACGAAACGACGCCCCGAACAAAACGGAGCGTCGACGACGGAAACGCGAGGCAAAGTAAGCGCTTCGACGGATTTCGGAAACGAAAACGCGTCGAAACGACGGAATATCGAAACGGAACGACGGCGCAAAAAACGCGTCGGTTCCGCAAACGCTAAAAAAGCGGATAATTGCGTATTAATAATAACGACGATATCGAAAAGACGCCGCGCCGCGACTAAAGAAGAAAAACAAAACGGCGCGCTCGACGAGAAGCGTCGAAAACGGCAAGCGAAACCGAGAAGCCCGCGACAAGGCAAAACCGCGCTTGCGCCGCGTTGCGGGCGGCGCCGAAGAAACGTCGTCGAGGACGTTTTCGACCGGATTCGCGACCGTCGAACGCGAACGCTCGACGGCGGGGGCTGGGTAACGCTCATATCGGCAAAAGGAAAAGGAAACGATTTTCGCGGCGTCCGTTCCCGACAAACGAAGCGAACCGACGTTAGGTCGGCGAAAATCGGCGAATAGGAACGCGTCGGCGTCCGACGCGGCGATCGGAGGGACGCCCTAAAAAGTTTTCGGCGTTTTCTTCCGATTCAACGCCTTCATTTTACAACGTCGACGGCGGCGGTCAAGCGGGGGGAAGAGGGGTTTTCCTCGATTCGAGGCCGTTTTACCGCGAAAACGTTCTCGGCGCGCGGGTCGTAACGGTCGCGCCGGTCGCTTCGAACGCTTGCGCAAGAAACGAAAAAAAGGAGACGTTGAAGCGCCTCCTTTTTCAGCCGATGGTTCGGACGCGTCCCGCCTAGGACGAGTCGAACCTACCCGTCGTTGGACGCCGTTGTTTCGTTGGTGAAAAACCTGTCGTTAAAACAGGATGCGTTTGTCGACTTCGGGAACTCCGCCTTCGATAAGACTTTGTCGCCTGTCCGAACGCTTGGCGCCGTCGTTTCGTTTCGATTCGCTTAATCGGCGAACCGTCGTTTTCGACGACGTTTGCGCGACCGTCGGTTCGGTCGAACGCCGCGTTTTTTCGCTTCGTTTCGGGAAGCGTCGACGCGTTGAAAAGGGTTGGCCTCAAAAAGTCCCGACGTCTTTGACGGCGAGCGAACCCGAGGGAACTCGCGCGTTTAACGTTTTCGGAACCGGTTTTCCCAGCGTTTTTCCGTAAACGCCTTTAATTGGAAAACGCGGGTTCCAAAAACGTCGGATGACTCAAAAGAGGATTTTGAGGGTCGCGGATTTTTTACGCGACTTCGAGCGGTGAAACTTTCGGTCGCGACGTTTCCCGAAATCCGCAATTGGCGGGAAATCGTTCGGTTAAGGTCGCTTCGGAAGCGTCGTCGAGCGACGGCGCGCCTTGGGGGCGACGTTGTTTCGTTTCGTTAGCCGTTTTCGAGGCGCGAACCGTTCGAGCGTTTCGAGCGGCCCGCGTTCGAGGGAAGGGACTAGCGGTTGATCATGACGGTGAACATGACGCCGTGAACGAATTGTTCGAAGTTGTAGTCGTCCTTATTTTTCTTGACGCCGAAGATCGAACCGTCTTCGTTGAGGCGATAGTTGTTGGTCGCCGAGGCGCGAGCGATGTTGTCCATGTACAACATTTGGTAACCGACTTTGAAGCCGACCGCTTGCGTCCAGTTCCAAGTCGCTTCGATTTTGCCTTCGACGCCGTTCGTGTAAACGTCGTTGTGCTTCGAGTAAGCGAAGGAGTTGGCGATGGTGTTGAGCGGAGCGTAGGTCGGGACGCCGCCGGTTTCGCTCATGTCGAGGTTGGTGCCGCTTTCGCCGCCGGTCATCGCTTTCAGACCGAGGGTGCCGTCGCCGTACAGGTTTTGACGGTTGAAACCGGCGAAGTATTTACCTTCGCCCGTGAAGCGCCAACGATTGTTCGAAATCGTGTAACGGAGACCGACTTGCGGGCCGATGATGTGGTTGTTCGCTTCGAAGTTCCAGTCGGAGTAACCGAGGTCGGCGCCGACGGTGCTGCTGTTTTCGTAGTCGTAGCTGCCGTACTCTTGCGAGGTCGAGGTCGTGGCGTTGTCGACGTTCGCGCTGCTGCTCGTTTCCAAAATCTCGACTTCGGTGATTTGGTAGCTCGACGTGTTTTCCGTATTCGCGTGGCCGAAGAAGTTGAATCGACCGTCGAATTGCGTGTAACGAACGCCGGCGAGGAGTTCGAGCGTGCCGCGGCGGAACGGGTGGAAGCGATAGTTGTACATCGCTTCGACGCTCCACGTGTTCACCTTCGATTGCATTTCGAACGTTTCGTAGGTGATCGGCATCGGGACGAAGATGTATTTGTTTTGCCCGTCGCCGGTATCGGCGTTGTTTTGGTTGTCGGTGTAGCCTTGGCCGGTTTGACCGATGGTGTTCATCCCGCGGATGGCCCACAAGCGACCGATTTGGTAGGAACCGCCGCTGTTGATCGGGTCGATCAACGTCGAGCCTTTGCCGTTCCAGATGTAGTAATTGCCGTTCGTGCCGTAAGAGCTGACGTCGACGACGGCCGGGTCTTCGATGTTGATCCCGCCGTAAATCCCTTGGTAGTCGTTCTTTTGCGGCGTGATAACGGTGCCTTTAACTTCCCAACCGTGGTGGCCGATCATGTTCCCGACGGTGAATTCCGTCGCGGTTTCCCAGTCGGCTCGGAATTGGGAGGTGTTCATTTGGTTCGTTTGCGCGACGTAAGTGAAGTTCGTCGTGCTGTTCGAACCCGGGATAACGTTCGTAACGACTTGCGCGGACGTTCCGACCGGGCTCCCGACGATTTGGTCGCTCGGTTGGCTCAACGTAACGAGACCGGCGCCGATGCTGCCGTAAAAGCCTTCGTGTTGGTAAACGCCGCCGCCGAATTGATCGTCCGGGAACGGAGAGAACAAACGCATCTGCGAAATTTGGGCAGAAGCGGTCGACGTAGTTGCCAGCGCGAGGCACAGGCCGGCGATAATCGTTTTGATGCTTCGAGACATGGTCTTGTACCCACCTCTATTTACACATGAATCATCCAAATTGGGTTGCGCAGACCTAAAATCCATATCAGTCTGCTAACGGCTGTGCCGGTAGTATCGGACATTTCTTTCGCCATAGTTGAATCATAAATGAAATTCTTCCGGAATTTCTTCGAAAAGTGAGAAATTTTTTCTCGAAAAAAAGAAAGATGGGTAAAATAGGAGAGCAAAGCCCCCTATTTGAGGGGGAAAACAAGGGGGTGCGGCGATGAAAAAAGTCGGAAAATTTTTTCGGTACGGAATCGGGGGAAACGCGCCGCGTCCTTCGGAATGCGTTAAAGCGGTTAGAATAGATAAAATGGACAAACGCGAGTTAAGGAACCGAGAAAAAGAGCGACGCGACGTTCTCGTTCAAACCGGGAGAGCGTCGCGCCTTGCGGTTCGGCGGCGGGGCGAATTAAAGGTAAACGTCGCGACCGTCGCTTTTTAGCCGGTCGACGAGGCGGCGGAGCGCGGCGTCGTTTCCTTTTTTCGCGACGAGGAGCGCGTCGTCCGTTTCGACGACGAGAAGATCGTCGACGTCGACGAGCGCGACGAGTTTGCGGCGTTTCGAAGGCGTTTCGGAGGACGACAAAACGCGAACGAAGGAGCCGCGAGCGTTTTCG
>JAZQAP010000429.1:0-2480 GCA_045545275.1 Thermoguttaceae bacterium
CCCTTAATTTGCTCGGGGCCCATCGGTCGCAAGTCCCGTTTCAATCCACGCGCCCGCGAGGGGCGCGACCGGCGGTTCGTTTGAAGTCGTTGAAAGTTGAGAAAGGTTTCAATCCACGCGCCCGCGAGGGGCGCGACGAAGAAAAAACTCTAGTGAGTCTCTAGAGTAAAGTTTCAATCCACGCGCCCGCGAGGGGCGCGACTGTATGTTCGTATTATAACGTAAAATTGCGCGGAAAAAAGACGGGGCGCGCGAACCTCGCGCATTTTTCTCGCCAAAACGATCAACGCGGCAACGCGGGCGACGCAACTTTCGAAACGAAAGCGACTTGCGTTCGGCGCGAACCTTACGCTAAAACGACGTCTTCTTTACCTTCGCGCTTTTTCGTCCCTAATTTTCGGCGCCGATTGCCTTGCCGCCTTATCAATAAACGACAAGCAACAAAAAAATACCGAAATCGTTAAAAAAAAGTCGACTAATATCGCGTCGCGAAAAATAAAACCTTCGTTGCGCTCCGTCGACTTCCAAATTTCCGTAAAAGACGCGACGCTTTTACACATTCCCCCCACTTTACCAACTTTGCGTTAACGGCTCGTTCTACCTGTTCTTGTTCTTTGGATTTGGCGCGACGCGTATCGCAACCGGATTCCGGCGAACGAAAAAATTTTCCAAACGACGCGACGTCGGACGTTTTCCCGTTTTTCGCCGCCTTTCAACGAAAACTCGGGAACGCGACGCCAAACTTCCCCGCCCGATTTCTCGCCCGACGTTCATTCCATTAAACCTCTCAAGCCCGCCCCCAACGCGAAATCGTCGACGCGGCGCCAACGCCCTTCCCCCGACGCACAAAGCGGCGGCGAACGAACGACGCCCCGATTTCCAACGTCGTTTTTTCGCTTCGTCAATCGTTCCGCGCGACGCAAACCAAAATTGGCGCAACCGCAAACGAAATTTCCGACGGGCAAACGCGGCGTCGCGGCGGTTAACGTTTCGACGTTCGAAGCAAAGTCGAGACGACCGGCAAAAGACGCCTAAACCGGTTCCGAATCCGGGCGCCGCGACGACGACCGAGCCGGTTTCGAATCCGGGCGACGCGTCGACGTCCGATAAGGACACGATACGGAACCCGCGACAACGTCCGGGCCGGTTTCGAATCCGGGCGACGCGCTCGAAATGGAACGCGCCGCGGAAGCGAAAACGTCCGAAATTTTTGAAGAACTCGTCGCCGGCAGCGCTTTTTGAAACCTATTTCCAATTATTAAAACGCGTCCCAATTAACAAAACAACCAAAACTCAATTTACGCGTTGCAACTCGAATATTTTACCGAAACCGCCCAATTTCAAGCGCTATCGAACGCTTGGAGTCGAACGCGACGCTCGGTATCGAGAAGTTTTGACGCAAAAACCAAAGGAAGCGCTCGACGCGAAATTGACCGAGGTCGAAAAGTCGCGCGTCGACAAAGCCGAAGCGAAAGAGGCCGACGAAGAAACCGAAGTCGAGGCCGCGATCCAATAATCGCTTCTATTTCGCTCAAACGTCGCGAGGTTGCGCGTCGTTTTTTGTCGACGCGTCTTGGCGCAAAAGGCGATTTCAATCTTTGTTCCGGCAAAGTAGGCAAAACGCGCGTTTTTTAACGGAGCAGTTTTGGGCGACGCGGAAAAACGGGCGGGCGGCGTAAAGTTTAACGACGACGCTTTTCAGACGCTTAAAGCGAAAAAACCCGAGCGGCAATCTTCAAAACGGAAACGTGAACGGTCGCGACGCAACAATCGGACGAGAGAACGGCGAGAGCGCAACGACGATCCCAAAATCGGGAAACGGCGAATGTGGAAAACAGGGCGATTGGCGCAAAGTTTAACGACGCCGCTTTTCCGACGCTCAAAGCAGGAGAATGAACACGAACAGCGGCGGCAATCTTCAAAGCGGGAAAACGCGAACGGTCGCGGCGGCGTAAAAATTGGGGGAAAGAACGACGAAAACGCAACGGCGATTTCCAATCGGGAAACGGCGAACGCGGAAAACGGGGCGGTTGCGCAAAGTTTAACGGCGGTCTTCACCGACGTTAAACGCGGGAGAACGCGACGTTCCGACAGCGTAAAAATCGGGTGAGAGAACGGCGGAAACGCAACGGCGATCCCCAAATTTGGAAACGGCGAACGCGGGGAAAACGGTGCGATTGCGCAAAGTTTAACAGCGACCTTCACCGACGTTTAACGCGGAAAACGGGACGGCTGGCGCAAAGTTTAACGGCGACGCTTTTCCGACGCTTAAAGCGAAAAAACCCGAACGGCAGCGGTAATCTTCAAAGCGGAGAACGCGAAAGGGCGCGGCGACGCAAAAATCGGGCGAGAGAACGGCGGAAACGCAACGGCGATCCCAAAATTGGGAAACGGCGAACGCGGAAAACGGGGCGGTTGCGCAAAGTTTAACGACGCCGCTTTTCCGACGCTCAAAGCAGGAGAATGAACTCGAACGGCGA
>JAZQAP010000430.1:0-1729 GCA_045545275.1 Thermoguttaceae bacterium
GGGAGGAAAGGAGAGAAATTTTAGGATTTTGGAGCGGATTTGACTTTTGGGGGCGGTTTTGCGTCAACGCGCGGCGATTTCTTCGACGCGAACGGCGAGTTTGCCGTCGACGACGAGCAAAACGCCGCGACCTTGGAGGCGTCCGTCGGCCCAAATTTGAACGACCGCGCCGCCGTTGGGAACGTCCGAGAGCGGAACGATCGACTCCGGGCCCAGCGCCGCGAGTTCGTCGGCCGTCAAGCGAACGCGCCCGAGTTCCAGCGAATACGAAACGGGCGCGTCGTCGAACGAACGACCGCCGTCGAGCGAGCGGCGCAACGCTTGAACGTTCGCGTCCGAGGCGAGCGCGTCGAGCCGATCTTGCGAACGGCGCAGAATCGCGTCGAGCCGTCGTTCGAGGTCGAACCAAAAGGAAGCCGGCGCGGCGGCGAAGTCGGAAAGCCTCTCGTTCATAACGCGTCGAAAAGGCGACGGCTTAGGAAAGTCGACGCGATCGTTAAAATTTAAAGTGAAATCGGCCTTGAAATCGTTAAAGTCGACGCGGCTTAACGGCCTTGTAGGAATTCGGCGAGCGGCGTTTGCGAATTCGGCGAACGTTCCATCGCCCAGCGGTCGACGTCGAGCAAGATTTTTCTCATGCGCGTTTCGGCGGCGTTTTCTTCGTCCGGGCGTTCGTTGTATTGACGGATAACGACCGTAAGGCCGGCGGTGTGGAAGAGGCGCAACTGGTTCGGCGTCGGTTGCGGAATCGCGGGGGAACCGAGTCCGGTCGTCAACAAAATCGGCAGATCGCGAGCGTCGCTCCAGTTGCGAAGCGGTTGACGTTCGAGGGTCGGGAAAGCGCCGTCGATCGAAACGACTCCGGCGAATTCGCTCGGATTGCGAAGCGCGACGCGCAACGCCATCGTCCCGCCGGTTCCGCGCCCCAAGAGGAAAACGCGACGACGGTTGACGTTAAACTTCGCCAACGCTTGGTCGATCGAGTAGAAGACGAGATTTTCCGCTTCCGAAACGCCCTCTTCCGTTTCCGGCCAGTCGTAAACGGTCTTTCGGCGTTCTTCTTCGACGAGCAAACGTCCGTTCGAACGACGGCAAGCGAGTTGCGAACGCGAAGCGGCGAGACCGCGCGGCGCGACCGCGACGTAGTTCCGCGTCGAAATTTGCGGCGCGACGTCGAAAAGTTCGCCTTCGCTCGATTCGGAGTCGTGCAGCCAAACGAGAAGCGGATAAGAATAGTTCTTTTCGTAATGAATCGGCGCGACAAGGAAATGAGGAAAAGCGCGACGCCGCGAATTAGCGGTTCGACGCGGCGCGAAGCTCTCGACGGCGGATTCGAAAACGGAAGCGGCGCGAGGCGCGACGGCGGCGTTGGGGCGGAGCGTTTTGGCGTTGGACATATTTCGACGAGTAAAACAAAGGGAAACGCGTGCGACCGCGAATTGTTGGTTTTTAAGTCGCTTTAAAAAACAACTTAATCGGAGCGTGCAACGACGCGACCGTTCCCGAGCGTCGAAGCGCGGGAGCGCCGTTCGCAAAAAAGTACGCGTCTCGGTGGGAGAACGGGGAAAGTTTTCAAGTAATTTCCGGAATTTTTTACGAAACGTTCGACGGCGCGACCGTCGTTTCAGCATAAACGCTCCAATTTAACGAGGCGATCTACCGAATATATCGGTTAGACGGCGTATGCTGAAAGAGTACGCCTATAATAGCCGAAAACCGGGGGGGAAGT
>JAZQAP010000431.1:0-8572 GCA_045545275.1 Thermoguttaceae bacterium
TAAACGCCGACCGTTCCGTCGCGGTAAACGACGCCCTGCGTTCCGAGCGCGCCGCCGTGCCCAAACGTTCGGTCGTCGACCGTCAACCCGAACCCGTATTGCGCGTCGACGGCGTCGCCGGTTTGCTTCGTCGTCATCGTCTCGACCGCTTTTTCCGACAAAACGCGCTTCCCGTTCGCCCCGACGCCGCGCCCGGCCAACATTTGGTAAAACTTAACAAAGTCCTCCGCCGTCGAGAAAAGGCCCCCGCCCCCTTCGGCGTAACGCGGCGAACCGTCGTCGAGGGACGGCATTTGGTCGAAGCGAATCGGCTTCAAACGCCCGGCGCCCGCGTTCCAACCGTAAGGCGTCGCCAAGCGTTCGAACTGTTCGGCGCTCGGGTAAAAGGTTGTGTCGGTCATCTCGAGCGGCGCGAAAATCCGCTCTTCGACAAATTCCTCAAACGGCTTCCCGACGACCGCCTCGACCGCCGCCTGCGCGACGTCGATTCCGAGGTTCGAATAGGAGTAGCGCGTTCCCGGCTCCGCGATAAGGGGCGTCATCGCGACCGTTTTCATCAGCCGCCGAACCGGAAGGGAGTCGATTCCAAACGCCTCTTGGTAGGGGGTGATGAAACGCAAACCCGCCGTATGACTCAACGCTTGACGGAGCGTCGGCGGCGTTTTTACCGGGCGAAGGAGCGTCGTTCCGTCGTCTTGCGGCTCCGCGACGACGAGGCCGCGAAGCTCCGGCAAATACGTTTCGACCGGCGCGTCGAGGTCGAGTTTCCCTTCGTCGACGCAAATCATCGCCGCCGCCGCGACGACCGCTTTCGTCTGCGACGCGATCCAAAAGTAAGCGTCGGCGCGCATCGGGCGTTTCAAGTCGACGTCGGCCCAACCGACCGCTTCGACCGCCAAAATCTCGGTCGGCGACGCGACAACGACGACGGCGCCGGGCGCGCTTCCCGACTCGACGAACGGCGTCAACGCTTCCGCAAAGGAAGGAATCGCCGCCGGTTCCGACGCGTTCGCTTTCGAAACGCCCAGACCGGCCCCGAAAATCGCCGCGCTCAACAACGCCGCGCCTCCTAAAATTCTCGTTCGCCCCTTCGCCGACTTTTTCATCGTTCGCGCCCTTCCTCGTTTTGATTTTGTCATTATTACTATAACGCTCCAAACGCCGACGTCGCGCCGGTCGTCCGGACGCGTCGCCAAACGCCTCCGCCAAGAAAAGACGAAACGCTCGGAACCGTCGAGCCGAAGCCGCGATTTCGAGAAACGTTAAAAATCGCCGTTTTCTATATTTTAGTCGAACGCGCCGACAAAATCAACGATTTTTTTGCGAATCGCGCTCGTTTCGGCGAAAAATCGCGCGTCGACTCGGTTGAGGAGCGACCAAACGCCGATTTCCGCCGAAACGAAACGCCGCGAGTTCCGCGTCAGTCGATGATTTTCTTGACTTGGAACTCGACGATTCCGCGAGCGCCGGCCTTTTTCAGTTCCGGAACGAGCGCGCGAACCGCCTTTTTGTCGACGACCGTCATCACGTCGAACTCTTCGGAGTTCGCGAGCGGCATCACCGTCGGCGCGTCGAGGGCCGGAAGGATCGCGAGCGCGGCGTCAAGTTTGTCTTTCGGGACGTTCATCATCAAGCCGGTTTTGCTTTCGGCGTTGAGCGTCGCGCGGAGCATCAGGACGATGTCGTCGATCTTTTCTTTCTTCCAAGCGTCGGCGTAAGCGTCTTTATTGACGATGAAGCGCGTCGTGCTTTGGAGAATTTCGTCGACGATGCGGAGCTTGTTCGCGCGGAGCGAGCTGCCGGTTTCGGTAACTTCGACGATGGCGTCGGCGAGTTTCGGCGGCTTGACTTCGGTCGCGCCCCAGCTGAACTCGACGTTCGCGGCAACGCCGTGTTTCGCCAAATAAGCCTTGGTAAGGCCGACGGCTTCGGTCGCGATCGTTTTGCCTTCGAGGTCTTTCACCGTTTGAACCGGCGAGCTTTCCGGAACGCAAAGAACCCAGCGAACCGGGCGGCGACTGACCTTCGAGAAGATCAGTTCGGCGATTTCGATCACGTCGGCGCCGGTTTCGACGATCCAGTCGTGCCCGGTGAGCCCGGCGTCGAGAACGCCGTTGGCGACGTAACGGGCCATTTCTTGCGCGCGAATCAGCATGCATTCGATTTCGTCGTCGTCGATCGACGGGAAATAGCTGCGTTTTTCGACCGAAATGTTGTAACCGCTGTTGCGGAAGAGTTCGACCGTCGCTTCTTGGAGGCTGCCGGCCGGAATACCGAGTTTCAGCATTTTGTCGGACATTTGATTTCTTTCTTTTTCGTTCGTTATTTTATTTTTCAAAGCGTCGGGAAGTAAGAAAGCGGTCGAACGCTCGGCCTTGCGCTTCCCCTTCCCGCGACTTTGTTCTTTCGTTATTTAGCGCGACGCCTTGTTTTCGCCCGGCGCCGCTAGCGTCTTTCGCCGACTTCGCTTACTTCTTGTAAACTTCTTTCGGGTCGAAGACGCGTTCGCCGACGACGACGTAATCGTCGCCTTGGAGTTGACGGAAGAAGCAGCTCGGGTAACCTTCGTGGCAAGCGGAACCGCCGACTTGGTCGACCTTCAAAAGAAGCGTGTCGCAGTCGCAGTCGATGTAAATCCCGTGAACCTTTTGGACGTTGCCGCTTTCTTCGCCTTTGCGCCAAAGTTTGTTGCGGCTGCGGCTGTAGTAAACGGCGTAACCGAGTTTCAGCGTTTCTTCGTAGCTTTCCTCGTTCATATACGCCATCATCAGGACTTCGCCGGTTTTATAATCTTGCGCGATCGCGGGAACGAGCCCGTCCCCTTTTTTGAAATTCGGACGGATTTTATCGTTGCAGCAGCTGCAGGAATTGCTCATTTCTTCTTTTCTTTCTTGCTGTTTGCTCGTTTTGCGTCGAGAAACGCTCCGTTTTCGACAAAACGCAACGCCCGCCGACGCGTTCTCGGGTAATCGGCTTATCGACGACGAAACGCTCGCCCGCTTTCGACTCCGGTCTCGCCGTCAAAATCGTCGAAATCGACCGGCGCTAGCGACTCGCGCCGCCGAGTTCGACGTTAATATCGTTTAATTCAACGCAAACGACGCGTCTTTCGTCGCCGACGCGCCCCTTGCGGTTCGCTCGCTTATTGACGCGACGCGGCGACGGCTCGCAAACGTTCGAGCGTCGCGACGTTGACGTCGCGTTGCGTTTTCAGCTCTTCGAGGGAAGCGCGTTCCTTCTCGACGACGTGAGCCGGGGCCTTTTCGGCGAAACCGCCGGAAAGTTTCGCTTCCTTCGACTTAATGAAGCCTTCGAGTTTCTCGACTTCCTTTTCCTTTTTCTTGATTTCCGTCGCGACGTCGATCAGCTCGGCGACGTCGACGTAAACCTCCATTCCCGGCGCGGCGGCGTTCGACGAGAGAACCGGCGTTTCGACGTCGGGCCCGAACCCGGTCGCGACCGCTCCGGCCATCGAACGGAAGTAATCCTTCATCGGGTCGAGGAGCGCGGCGATTTCGGCGTCGCACTTGACGGCGAACTTCACCTCGGTCTTCGGCGGGACGTTTTGACGAGCGCGCGCTTCGCGGACGCAACGCAACGCCTCTTGGAATTGCGCAAAACGAGCCTCGATTTCCGGGTCGATCGCCGCTTCGTCGACGGTCGGCCAAGGCGCGATCGAAACGCTTTCGGTCGCCTGCGTCGGGACGGCGCCGCGAACCGGAGCGAAGTCGGCCAAACGGCGCCAAACTTCCTCCGTAACGAACGGCGCGATCGGGTGCAGGAGCCGCAGGAGCGAATCCAAAACCGTCAGCAACACGTTTTGCGCCAAATTCCGACGCGCCGGGTCGAAGAGACGCGACTTCGAAATTTCGACGTAAAAACTACAGAACTCGTCCCAAGCGAAGTCGTACAACGCGCGGGCGGCGTCCGAATACTTGTAACGTTCAAGCGATTCCGTAACGCGTTGCGTAACGCTCGCCAAACGGCTCAAAATCCAACGGTCTTCGACGAGAAGTTCGCTCGGGTCGAGCGCCTTCGGTTCGAAACCTTCCAAATTAATCATGACGAAGCGCGACGCATTCCACAGTTTGTTGCAGAAGTTGCGGGCGACTTCGAAACGTTCGCCGACGACCGGGCCGAGCGGAAGCGCTTTGTCTTCCTCGGTTTCCGCCCATTGCGTCGAAAACGCTTGCTTGCATTTCGGGCAGTCGATTCGCGGGAGCGTGCGATTTTTCTTCGTTTGCTCGACCGTCGCGCCGCAATGCGGGCACTCGAAATCGAGCGAAAGGCGAACGTCTTGGCTGTCGGTCGTCAGGAACGCGAGAGCGAAACGGAGCGCGTCGGCGCCGAATTTCTCCATCACCGCGATCGGGTCGACGCCGTTCCCCTTCGACTTCGACATCCCTTCGCCGTACTTGTCCAAAATTTTCGGGTGAATGAAGACCGTTTCGAACGGTTTTTTCCCGGTGTTGAAGTAACCGGCCAAAACCATCCGCGCGACCCAAAGGCTAATGATGTCGCGGCTGGTGATCAGAACGCTCGTCGGGTAATAGTAGTCGAGTTCCGGCGTTTTTTCCGGCCAACCGAGGGTCGAGTGCGGCCAAAGCGCGGAGCTGAACCAGGTGTCGAGAACGTCGTCGTCGCGGACGAGCTTGCGCCCCGGAACCGCGTCTTCGGCCAAATCTTCCGTTTGCGAGCAGACGAGCCAACCGCCGGTCGATTCGTCCGGACGCCACATCACGTCGGAACGCCCGGCGAACGCGGTTTCGAGTTCCGCTTCGGTCGCGTCGGAGTACCAAATCGGAATGCGGTGCCCCCACCAAAGTTGGCGCCCGATCGGCCAGTCGCGTTTTTCGGAGAGCCAGTCGAGATAGCCCTTGGCGTAACGCTCCGGCTTGATTTTGACTTCGCCGTTTTCGACCGCGTCCATCGCCGTTTGCGCCAAATCGGCCATCTTCACGAACCATTGGTCGTTCAAATAGGGTTCGATGGCGGTCTTCGAGCGGTCGGACGTCGCGATTTCGATCGTGCGGTCTTCGACCTTGACGAGGACGCCAAGTTCCTCGAGGTCGGCCAAGACGGCTTGACGCACTTTCTTGAGGTGAAGCCCTTGATATTTCCCGGCGTTTTCGTTGTACGTGCCGTCGCGGTTCAAGAGGTTGATCGCGGGCAAATCTTGACGCTTCCCGACTTCGTAGTCGTTCGGGTCGTGCGCCGGAGTGATTTTGACGCACCCGGTTCCCTTTTCCGGCTTCGCCCAAACGTCGGCGACGAGCGGAATTTCGCGGTTTTGGAGCGGCAAAACGACCTTGCGCCCGGCTTTCGCCATTTCGGCCAGCTTAATCAAGCGCGGCAACGAGTCGACGCGGCGTTGGAGCAAGTCGTCGAGTTCCGCTTGCGCTTCGTCTTTTTGGCGTTCCGGGCAATCGGCCAACTTGGCGCGAAGCTCCTTTTCGACGCGGTCGAATTCCGCCGCCGGATCGGGGTGAACCGCGACCGCGACGTCGCCGAGCATCGTTTCCGGGCGCGTCGTCGCGACGGTAACGAACTCCGGCTCGCCCTCTTGCGGGTCGACGACCGGGTAGTTCAGGTACCAGAAGTTCCCGGCGACCGTTTCGTGGAAGACTTCGTCGTCGCTGACCGCCGTTTGAAGGGTAACGTCCCAGTTGACGAGGCGTTTGCCGCGGTAAATCAGCCCTTCGGCGAAGAGTTTATAGAAGAAATGGCGCACCGCTTTCGCGCAAACGTCGTCGAGCGTGAAGCGTTGACGGCGCCAGTCGCAACTGCAGCCGAGCGCTTTAATTTGCCCGACGATACGGCGTTGATACTGGTCTTTCCAGTCCCAAATCCGTTGCACCAACGCTTCGCGACCGAGGTCCCAACGCGTTTTCCCTTCGAGTTCGAAAAGACGGCGCTCGACGACCGCTTGCGTCGCGATCCCGGCGTGGTCGACGCCCGGAACCCAAAGCGCTTCGTAACCTTGCATCCGCTTCATCCGCACCAACGCGTCTTGAAGCGTGTCGTTCAGCGCGTGCCCCATATGGAGCGCGCCGGTAACGTTCGGCGGCGGGATAACGACCGTGAACGGCTTTTTATCCTTATTAACGTCGCTGTTAAAGAAGCCTTTTTCTTCCCAAAACGCCGTCTGACGCGCTTGCGCCGCCTGATGGTCGTACTGTTTCGGCAGATCGTCGATCAACTGTTCTTGATTTGTCATAACGCTGGAAAATAACGTCGGTCGCGCAATTTTTCCGCATTTTCCGCCGTCGGTCGTCTTCGTCCCCGAAACGTCGCCGCCGACGCCGTCCGAAAAAACGGCGCTAATGTTAAAAACGTAATACGAAACGCTGAACGCGCAAAATCGGTTCAACCCTATTTTACGCTTTTTTCGTTCCAAGGGAAGGCCCCCGAACGCCGCGCTCGACGTTTTCTCGCAAATTAACCGACGTCGCGACGTCCAAACGTCCCTTTGTTCGTTAAACCCGATTCGACCGCTATAACCCGCAAAACTCGTCCAGTCGTCGCGCTTTAACGTTCAAACGCGCCTAGAAGGCCCCGTCAAAAAAACGCGCAAACCGAACGTTTATCAAAAAAATCAAAGAAGAGTCTATTCAATTTCCATCGGCGCCAAAACCGCGACGTCGTCCGGCGAACCCGACCAAACCGGCGGCGCCGCTTTTTGGGCGATCCAACCCGCGTGAACGAGACGCCCGGCGACCTTGCCGTCCGAATCGGGCGTCGCCGTCCGCCCCAAAACGCGAACCCGCGCCGAGTTTTTCGCCGTCTCCGCGTCGAGTTCGATCGCCGTTCCCTCCTCCGCGTCGGCAAGGGGGCGAATCGCGAAAAACCGCTCCAAAACGGTCGCGCAACGGTCGTGAACGCCGCGAGCCGCCGCCCCGATCGCCGCCTCGTCCGCCCCGTCGAGCGACTCTTTAATAAAGTCGACGAAGCGCGCCTCCCGTTGCAACGCCGCCAACAACGTCAGCGCCGACGTCGCGTCGGAACCGCCTCGCCCGCTCGCCGCGCCGGAACCGCCGACGCCGTTTTCGACGCGCTCTTTCGGCGGTTCCAAGGCCGGAGTCGAAACGTTCGCCGTCGCGCTTCCGTCCAACGCCGCCGCGACCCGCTCCGACGTTCCGTCGTTTTTAAACGACGCGAAAAAAGCCTTTATCGCCAACCCCAACCCCATTTTTCGCCTCCGTCTCGCCGTTTCGGCTCGTCTTTGAAAATTTTTAACAAAACGCTTAAAATCAAATTTCGCAACGGGAACCTCGTCGTTTTCTCGCCGCCAAAACGATTCCGAACGTCGGCGCCCCGAGAAAATCGACGAAATTTCCCCCTTATTTATATAGACTTTATCCAAAAAAACAATACGCCCCCGTCGAGTTGGCGCATTTTTCGCTAAAAACGCCGAATTAGGCGTAAAAAAATGGAAAAAATTGAAAAAGTTCCCGTTTTACCCGTTTTACAATCGCGCTCCTTCCGTTATAATTGTGAAAAAGCGGGCGACGGACGCGTCGCCGGTTTTGCCAATTTAACCAAATCGCCTTCCTTGCCGTTTTCCGTCGAGATTTTCGAGTCGCGACGACGTTCGGCGCGGGCGTTATTTATTCCGTCCTTATTTTTAGCGATTATTCGCTAGAAAGGCCCTTTCCAATGATGAATCGTCGCTCCTTCCTGCAAGCCGGTCTCGGCGCGGCCGCCGTCGCTTCCCTCCCGTCTTCCCTCTTCGCCGCCTATAAAAAGGGCGAAAAACGCATTCCGATCGCGCTCCAACTTTACTCGCTTCGCGACTGCGCCGGCAAAGACGTTCCGGGCGTTTTGAAGAAAGTCGCCGAAATGGGTTACGAAGGCGTTGAATTTGCCGGTTATTACGGTTTTGACAACAACCCGAAAGAACTCCGCAAAATCCTCGACGACGTCGGGCTCAAAGCGACCAGCACGCACATCGGTTTCGGCGCGATCCAAGGCGACGCCCTCAAGAAAAGCGCGGAAATCGCCCAAGCTCTCGGCTTTAACAAGCTGATCGTCCCGGGCGGTCTCGAAGGCCGTATCCGCGCGAGCCACGATTCGAACAAGCAAATCGCCGAAGAAATGAGCAAATGCGCCGAAGAAGCCGCGAAACTCGACTGCCTCGTCGGTTTCCACGGCCACACGGGCGACTTCCTCTACATTAACGGCACCGAAGACTCCGCTTGGACGACCTTCTTCAACAACTGCGACGAACGCGTCATCGCCCAAGTCGACGTCGGGTGGGCCAACAACGCGATGCGCAAACACGGGATCAAACTGACCCCGGCCGAAACGATCGCCGCCCTCCCGGGTCGCGGCAAGTGCATTCACATCAAATCGAACGGCGACGTTCACGGCTGCGCGGTCGCCGACTCCGACGACAAAGTCGATTGGGCTTCCGTCCTCGACGCTTGCCGCAAAAAAGGCGGAACCGAATGGTTCGTCGTCGAACAAGAACAATTCAAGGTCAGCTCGCTCGACTCCGCGAAAGACTGCCTCGCCAACCTCAAGAAAATCGGTTGGTGATCGCTCTTTGAGCCGACGTTTTCCGCGTCGCGAT
>JAZQAP010000432.1:0-3336 GCA_045545275.1 Thermoguttaceae bacterium
CGCCGTTCGCGTCCGTTTCGACGGTCGTTTTGCGCGCGATTCCGCCCGGCGTCGACGTCGAACAAACGGTCGTCGTCGAGTCGAAGCGCGTTCCCTTTTGCGCGGCCGAGGAAACGACGTAAGTCGACAATTCCCCGCCGAGGAAAAGGTGCGCCGCCGTCTTCTGAACGACCGAAAGTTCGCGGGAAATCGTCTCGCCGCCCGCGCCGTTTTCGCCGACGCTTTCGCGCGTCGTTTCCTTTTGGAGAACGTGCGGCGCGACGACCGGCGAAAACCAAAGAGTCGTCGTTTCTTTCCATTGCGGCGTCGTTCGCGTTACGCGACGCGTTTGACAAGGAATCGCTTTTCGAGCGATCGTCAAATTCGCCGGCGCGAGCGTTTCGACGGCGACGGCGCCGTCGCCGAGCGGAACGTCGCAAAAATCGAAGCGCGCGGTCGTCGCCTTCCGTTCGTAATCGAGTCCGCCCATTTTGATCGTCGCGTCGTATCGGAGTTCGTATTCCCCTTTCTCGAAATCGACGGCGACGAGCCAAACCTTCGTCTCGGTAACGCTTCGTATCGTTTTCCCGTTTTCATACGCGACGCTCGTCGTTCGCAACCGCGCCCAACTTCCCGGCTTGAAACGAGCCCAACGGGAACACTGCGCCGTCGGAGCGGTTTCGACCGCGGCGGCTTCCGGAGCGGCGATAGGAAACTCGTCGACCGCGCCGACGGAACCGACGACGCCGAACCGCGTCTCCAGCTCGTCGTTTCCGACGCTCGACGACGCGACGCCGGACGCGTCGAAAATTCTCCAACCGTCGGCGCGTCGCAACTCTTCGATCAAACGAGCGAAAGGCGCGTTCGTTCCCCGCGCGCCCGACGGAGCGCAAGTCGCGGTTTCCGGCGGCGACGCGACGTTAGCGCCCGGTCTCGCCGCGTTTCCGGCTCCGCTTCCGTTTTCGGCTCCGCCGTCGGACGCCGCGAACGCGACGGAACCGAAACCGAGCGCCAACGCCCAAGCGCCGAGCGTCGCCGCGCGCCCCCGTCCGCCGCTCTTCTTTCGTTTCGCCGTTCGAGCGAAGCGTCGCGTTCGACCGCGTTTCATTTTATCCATTTTACCTCGACTTACCTTTTCACCACTTCAAATCGCGCTTTTTTTGCAAAACTCCGCCGTCGCCGCGACGTTTTCCCGTCGAGCGCGACCGCGAACCGCGCGTCCCCTTAGGATACCCTTTTTGCGCCGCCGCGTAAAGGGGAAAAACGCCCGCCGTTCGCCGATTCCGCCTTTTCGACGCCGAACCATTTCCTTCAAACAACCCATTTTAACGCGACGTCGAACCGGCGCCGCGCGCTTTCCCGTTCATTCGGGCGCGGCGATCTTTTCAAAAATTTCGGCGACGACCAAATCTTGCTCCGGCGCGACGGTCTTCAAGTCGAGCGTCAACGCGTCGCGCGTCCAGCGAGTCAAGAGTCGCGGCGACGACGCTTCCAGGAGAAGCGCGAGTTCGGCGGGAGCGCGTCCCTTCGGTCGAACTTCGACAAGCCGAGTCGGCGACGAGCCGAACGTCGCGTTCGCGCAAAGGGGCGAGCGTCCCGAAACGGTTCGAACGCTCGCGACGCAAGACGCCGTCTCCAAAAGCGCCGCCAACCTATTCGCTCGATTCTCCAAATTCGCGACCGAGGTCGACAAAATCCGCAGCGCCGGAATCGCCGCCAACGCCGCGTCGCGATCGCCGGAAAGTTCGACCGTTTTCGCCAGCGCCGCCGCTTCGACGCGCCCCAATTTTGTCGCCCGAGCCGTTCGCGTTTTCAAAATCGCGTCGATTTTCGAACGCGAGCCAAAAATCAATCCGCAAGAGGGCCCGCCGATCAATTGCGCGCCGTCGCAAAGAACCAAGTCGTATCCGCTTTTGAGCCGTTCGCCGACGGTCGGGAGCGCCGCGTCGAAAAACTCCGACAGCTCGAGAATCGGCGCGAACTCGAATTCGCCCAAGATCGCGAAATTCAATTTTTCCGCCGCTCGCAATTTGACGAGTTCGGCGACGTCGACGCGCCGTCCGCCGGTCGCCCAGCGGCCGCGAGTCGTCCAAACGAGCGCCGTTTTCGGGCCGCAAACCGCCGCGTAATCGCTCGGATCGACGGCGTTGCAGGCGCCGACTTCGCGCCGAACGATCGGGAAAAAGTCGAGCGACGTTTCGAGCCGTTCGCCGCCGTCCCGTTCGTAAAGATCGCGTCGGGCGACGACCAGCTCTTCGTCCGACGCCAACGTTTCCAGCGTCGCGATTCGAGCGGTCGCGAGATTCGCGAAAATCGCCGCCGCCTCCGCTCCGGTCGTTTGACAGAGCCGCGCGACCGTTTCCTTGCGCCGCGCCGCGTCCTTGCGTTCCGAAAATTCCGTTCGCGGTTCCGAAAACGCCCAAGCCGCTTCGGCGACCGCCTCGGGCGCCAAACGTTCGAAATCGTCGGCGAAAACCCGGCCCCGCGCGTCGACGACGAGCGGCTCTCCCGCGTCGCCGAGCGTCGCCAAACGTCCGACGATCTTTTCGACCAACTCGGCCAAATCGGGACGCCGCAGTTCGCTCGCCGCCGACAGCGCCTCTTGCGACACGTCGTTCAACACGCCCTTGACGACCGTCAAGACCGTCGACGGATGCAAACGGTTCGCCCAAGGTTTGATCGACGGCGACGACAAAATTTCGGTCAAAAACGAAAAGGAAAAGGGCGTCGATTTCAGCACAAAAAACCTCCCGATAAACGCAAGAAAAGCGCGACGCGACGGCGTCGAACCGCCCGCCGCGCGCGAAGTCTACGTTATTATACTCCCGACGCCGACGTTCGGCAAGACGACCCGTCGATTCTTCGCCTTCAATATCGCTCGATTCGTCAAAAACGCAACTTTCTTCCAAAAATTCTCGGCGCGCCCGTTGTCGAAATCGCCGACGACGTTATTATTAATAGACGGCGAACGTTTTCCGAAACGTCGAGCGCGCCGTCCGGCTTCGTTAACCGCGATCTTCGCGTTCTTTCCCCGTTTCGTCCGTTTCGTCGACGTTTTCGGCTTGCGCAACTTGCCGAAAACGCCCGTTTTAACCCCTATATTACCGCCGAGGTCGCTATGTCGAACGATTGGGAAGATAAAAAACGGTTTAACGAAGAAAACGCCCCCCTTGAAACCGCCGAAAGCGCCGCGTCGACGCCCGACGACATCGACGCCGAGGCGACCGCCGCTCGCTTGTCCGCGCAAGCCGAAACGAACGACGCGCCGGACGACCCCCGCCCGTTCGAAATTAACGTCGCCGTACGAGTGAAGCGTCTCCCGCCCTACCTCTTCGCCGAGTTGAACGCGCTCAAATA
>JAZQAP010000433.1:0-9859 GCA_045545275.1 Thermoguttaceae bacterium
CGATCACCAACTCGAACAAGTCGGCAAGCGTCTCCGCAAGATGATGTCTTGGATCGACGCGAAAGAATTCTAATTAAATTTTAGAATTCCGTTCTAGACGGCGATTTTTCCGACGCGAAACGTGTTCGGCTCGGTCGAGCGTTTCGCGTCGGAGCGTCTTTAAAGAGGCGTTTTTCGCGCTTCTTGATTTTCCCTCATTTGTTTATTTTGCTTAATTTACTACAGCGACGCGCGTTGTTGCGTCGAGAACGGGGGAACGAAATGAAAAAAACGACGCTTTTTTCTTTTTTGACGTTATTATTTCTTCAATTATCGATTTTCGTTTCCGGATTGAGCGTTTTTAACGCGAACGTCGCGGCGCAAGAGCCCGAAACGGCGGATCCGTTGGCGGCGCCTCCGATTTTACGTCCGGTTCCGGAGAAATATTCGGACGCGAACCGACGTTGGCAAGGGATTCCGAGTCTCGAAGTTTCGCGCGACGGCGGCGTTTGGGTCTGTTGGTATTCCGGGGGCGGCGGCGAGTGCGGCGAAAATTTCGTTTTGCTGGCGCATAGCGGCGACGGCGGCGAAACTTGGTCGAAGCCGATTTTCGCGATCGACCCGCCCGGGAACGTTCGCGCGTTCGATCCGGCGATCTGGAGCGACCCGAACGGCAAACTTTGGCTTTTCTGGGCGCAAGGCGAAGAGTCGAAATTCAACCCGTCGATTTGGGACGGGCGCGTCGGCGTTTGGGCGGTAACGACGGAGAATCCGGAGGCCGGCGTCGACGCCGTTTGGAGCGAGCCGCGCCGCCTTTCGAACGGGATTATGATGGGAAAACCGCTCGTCGACTCCAAGAAACGTTTGCTCTTCCCGGTCGCGATTTGGCGGTTCGACTCGAAATATAAAATCGACGAAAAGCTCCGCGGCGCGGCGGTTTACGTCTCGACCGACGGCGGCGAAACGCTCGACTTTTACGGTCGAGCCGAGGTTCCGCGCGACGTTTCGATTTTCGACGAACACAACCTCGTCGAGAAAAAAGACGGAACGCTTTGGCTCCTGAACCGAACGACGTATGGGATCGGCGAATCGTTTTCGACCGACGGCGGCGCGACTTGGACGCCGGTCGTTCCGTCGAAGTTGAAGCATACGTCGTCGCGATTTTTCATTCGCCGTTTGAAATCCGGCGCGCTTTTGTTGGTGAAAAACGGCCCGATCGACGCCGACGTCGGACGGTCGCGAATGACGGCGTTTCTCTCGACCGACGACGGCGCGACGTGGAGCGGCGGTCTCGTTTTGGACGAGCGGAACAACGTTTCGTACCCGGACGGCGGCCAAACGGAGGACGGAACGATTTTCGTTACGTATGACTTCGACCGTTACGGCGAACGCGAAATTTACGTCGCGCGCTTTACCGAAGCGGACGTCGCGTCGGGTAAAATCGTTTCCGACGTCGGGCGGTTGAGGATTTTAGTCAACAAAGCGACCGGCGCGAAGTGAAAGCGGCGCGGTTAAGCGTTAGTTTGGGCGGTTGGCGAGGTTTAGTTAATTTTATCGACCGCTTTTTAAAAACGTTGTGTTGATTTGAGTAGTTTGCGTTGACTGGGCGGTTTTGTCGACCGCTTCGCAAAGGACGCGTCAAATGGGGCGGTTTGCGGGAGACGGGGGATTTTGTCGACCGTTTTTCGTTTGCGTTGCGCTAAAATGGGCGGTTTGCGGGGATTGGCTGGTTTTGTCGACCAGCGCCTAAGAACAACGCGTTAAAATAGACGGTTTGCGTTGAGCGGCGAATTTTGTCGACGCTAAAAAATGTTAAAATAGGAAAACGAGGCGATTGGCGGCCTTTTGTCGACCAAAACTCAAAGGAAAGAAAAAAGCGAGCGAGGAACGACGTTGGAATTAACGCAGTTTCACCCGAGTTATTTTCAAGATTTTCGGTATGTTTATCCGGTGGTAAGCCGCCGCGCAAACGGCGTTTCGATCGGCGTCAATTTGAGCCCGTCGAAGCGGTGTAATTTTCGTTGCGTTTATTGCCAAGTCGACCGTTCCCAGCGAAGTTCCGACGCGGCGGTCGACGTCGACTTGATGCGTCGCGAATTGGAAGCGGTCGCGAAAACGACCGTTTCCGGCGACTTGTTTCGTTGCGAACGCTTTGTTCAAACGCCGGAAAATAAACGGGTTCTGCGCGACTTTGCGTTCAGCGGCGACGGCGAGCCGACGTTGGCTCCGGAGTTCGGCGCGGCGGTCGACGCGATGATCGACGTTCGGAAAACGCTCTCGCTCGACGCCGTCAAGTTGACGCTCATCACCAACGCGACGACGCTCGCCGAGCCGAGCGTCGCGGAAGCGCTCGACCGCTTGGCGGCGAACAACGGCGAAATTTGGGCGAAACTCGACGGCGGCGACGAAGCGCGAGTGAAGACGATCGACCGAACCGCCGTTCCGTTCGAGCGGATTTTGCAAAATATCGCGTTCGCGTCGAAGCGTTGGAGCGTCAAAATTCAAACCGCCGCGCTTGCTTGGGACGGCGCCGCGCCGACCGACGTCGAAATCGAGCGGTATTGCGACCGGGTGAAGGGAATCGTCGACGGCGGCGGAAACGTTTGCGGCGTCCAACTTTACACCGTCGCCCGCGTTCCGTCCGAACCGCGAGCGGTCGCGCTCGACGACGCGAAAATGGACGCGTTGGCGGCGACGATTCGCGAAAAAACGGGGCTTCCGGTCGACGTTTTTTACTCGAAATAATTGCCTGCTTGGCGCAGTTTGACTAAATTAACAAAGCGGGCGGCCCAAAGCGGCGTTCGGGAGCGAGCGGAAGCGTCGCGTTGCTTTCGCTCGACGCTTGTTTTTTCGTTAAAATGTTAAAATGTAGCGGGTGGGCAAAGTTTTAAGACGGCTTTTTCGAGTTTTTTTTCTTTTTTTTCTAAAAACGACGAAAAAACGCAAAATTTTTCTTGCAATTCGCGTCCGATTCGCATAAGATTCTTATGTCGAGGCGAGAAGGTTTTAAAATCGCTCGTTTCGAACTTGTCCTTAGGCGAAGCGTCGATAACGCGCGAAACGCTTTCGGATTCCCGCTTTCCGTCGCGAAAAGTTGGATTTTTATCGTTTGAAACGATAAGAATTTGATTTTAGCGCCGAGGCAAACGCGTTTTTTCCGTCGGCCGTATATTTTTCGGCGTTTAGGTTCGTTTTCAGTGAAAACAACCGTTCGACGTCGCGGACAAAACGACGCGTTAGAATGACGAAAGACGGGGAACGACGACGAGAGCGCGACGTTTCGAAAATCTTGATCCCGGTCCCCCTCCGTTAGGGGGTATTAAGGAGAGATGAAAGATGCAAATTCAAGTTCAAGCGCGACATGGTTCTTTGGCGGACGCCACTCGCCAAAAGATTGCCGATAAAGTGGAGAAGCTGGGGCGTTTTATCGAACGCGTTTCGAACATCGACGTGATGGTCGACCTCGAAAAAGCCGATCAGCCCGTCGTCGAGGTTGTCGTTGCGACGGAATTGAAGAAGGATTTTCGCGCCGATTACTCTTCCGGCGATCTCTGGGGATGCCTCGATCAAACGATCGACAAGATCGAACAGCAAATGCGCAAGTTTAAGGAAAAAATGACGGATCACCGTTAAGTTTTCTCGCCGTCGCTCCTCGCGCGGAGCGAACGGAGCGACGAAAAAGAGGGAATGAAACGGATAGATAAAATAGAAAAAGAACGCGAATTGACGATATCGAGTTTCGACGCGTCGTTTTTAACGCGACGCGGTCGATTCGCCGTCGTCGTTCGCGTCGACCGTTGGAGCGCGCTCTCGACGTTCGTTTTGCCTTTGCGTAAAACTTTGCGTCGGCGGCGCGCTTTTTTCCGAGCTGGAAGCCTTAAAAACGGAAGAGTTTGAAGAGGCTTCTTAAATTTTCTTGACGTTTCTTTCCAACGAAACCGGTCGAAGCGCTATACAAACTTGGAATTTCCGTTAAAATGAACGTCGGCGCCTAAAATTTCGGCGGACGAATTTCGCGATTTCAACGTTTCGTCGATTTGGTAAGCGCGACGGAATTAAACGGACGGCGCCGCAAAAAAAATTTACCCCGAACCGCGTTGCTTCCCCTTGCTGATTTAGGAGTATTTTGAATGAAATTTTCCGATTTTATTCTCGTCGATTCGATCATTACCGGCCTTAAAGCGACGACGAAGGAAGGCGTTATTCGCGAAATGGTGCAATCCCTGCAAAACGCCGGCGGCATTCCCGAAGCGGAATACGAAGGAATCGTCAACGCCATCATGCGACGCGAAGAACTCGGCTCGACCGGCATCGGTCGCGGCATCGCCGTTCCGCATACCAAGCATATTAGCGTCGATCGTCTCGTCGGAACCGTCGCCATTAGCTCCGAAGGCGTCGATTTCGAATCTCTCGACTGCGAAAAAGTCAACCTCTTCTTCCTTCTCGTTTCTCCCCCCGATCGCCCCGGCGAACACCTCCGCGCTCTCGAGCATATCACCCGTCAGCTCAAAGACGACGGTTTCTGCCGTTTCCTCCAACAATCGCGCGATCGCGACGATATTCTGAATTTGTTGGAAGAAGCGGACGCCAACGTTTACGGCAAATAGTTCGGGTCGTTGATTTTGCGGGATTTCGCTTTTCGAGTTCGCGGCGAGCGCGCCGAAGCGAGTCCCGGAACGCGCGGACGACCTTCCGCTTAACGCGCCTCCTGCTTTGACGCGTCGTTTTCCGATTTTACGGCTTGGAAACGGCGGCGTCGGGGCGGCGCGACTTGGAGCGAGCGGCGGCGCGTTCTCGAACACGGCGTCGAGAGCGATAGAAAATAGGAGAAAACGCGGCGAATGATTCTTACCAAGGAATTAACCGTTGAAAATAAGGCGGGCTTTCATGTGCGCGTCGCTTCGATGATTTGCAAAACGGCGATGAAATACGAAGCGAAAATTTCCCTGTCTAAAGGCGCTTACGCCGCCGACTGTAAAAGTTGTCTCGACTTGTTGACCTTAATGGCGCCCTGCGGCGAACGTTTGACGTTGACCGTCGACGGCGACGATTCGGAAGACGCTTTGCGCGCTATCGCTTTGTTGTTTGAACGTAAATTTTACGAAGACGAATTTGCGGGTTTGGAACAAAGCGAGTGAACGAGGGCGCGAGGCGAACGACGCGTTTGGGGTTGACTTAACGCGGCGACGGCGCGGTAAAAATTCAAGCGCAAAGTTTGCCGCGAACATAAAAAAAGCGATTTTTGAAAAAAGATCGCGACGAATACGGAGAAGAACGCGTAGTTAACGAAAGAGCGTTCGACGCGCGAACGTTGCGCGTTTTCGTCCAATTCGTTCCTTCCGATTTACGCAAATGAAGATTTTTCAAGGTATTCCCGTTTCGCCGGGCGTTTCGATCGGCCCTTTGGCGATCGTCGACGTCGCGTTGCGCGTTCGGCGGCGCAAGATTGAAGCCGAGCAGGTCGAGAAAGAGCTTGAGCGTTTGGCGGCGGCGTTTCCCGTCGCGCAAGAAAAGCTTAAGGAGAATCGCGACGCGGTCGAAAAGCAGCTCGGGAAAGAGTACGCGCAAATTTTTGAAGCGCATCTCTTGATTTTGAACGACCCGAAATTGCGCGGTAAGATTGAGGCGAGCGTTCGCGAAGAGTTAAATTCCGCGGAACGGGCGGTCGAAAAAAATTTCGACGAGTACGCCGACTTATTGCGCGGTCTGCAGGACGCGACTTTCGCCGAGCGCGCCAACGATATTGTCGACGTAAAGACGCGACTTTTGAGCGAGTTGCTCGACGCGAGCGTCGACGCGAGCGCGCCGACCGAGCGCCCGACGATTTTGGCCGCCTCGAATTTGACGCCGAGCGCCGCGTCGAATCTCGATCCGTCGAAAACGTTGGGAATCGTCGCGGAAATCGGCGGTTTGGGGAGTCATACGGCGATCGTCGCGACCGCGCTTCAAATTCCGACCGTTTTAGGCGTCGGTTCCTTTATCGCGCAGGCGAACGACGGCGCGACGGCGATCGTCGACGGCGACGCGGGGCGTTTGATTCTCGATCCGACCGACGAAACGCTTCGGAAATACGTTGCGAAGCGGGACGCGCAACGTCGCGAAAAAGAATTGTTAGCGACGAATTACGCGTCGGCGCCGGCGAAAACAAAAGACGGCGTTACTATTAAAATTAGCGGCAATATTGAATTTCCGTATGAAGCGGGCGAATGTCGCAAAAACGGCGCGCACGGCGTCGGACTTTACCGAACCGAATTCCTTTATTTAGCGCAAAGCGCCGGGAAATTGCCGGACGAAGAGACGCATTTTCAGGCGTACAAGTCGGTCGTCGAGAAGATGGAGGGCCGCCCGGTCGTTATCCGCACCTTCGATTTGGGCGCGGACAAGTTGCCCGAGGGATTGACGTTCGCGTCGGCGAAAGAACCGAATCCGTTTATGGGGTTGCGGAGCATACGGTTGTCGTTGCGCAACACCGAAATGTTCCGCGTGCAGTTGCGGGCGATTTTGCGCGCCAGCGTTTTCGGAAAAATTCGCGTCATGTTTCCGCTTGTCTCGACGATAACGGAATTTCGACAGGCGAAAATGATTTTCCGCGACGTTTGCGAGGAATTGCAGGAAGAAAATATACCGTTCGATCCGGATATTCCGTTAGGAATTATGGTCGAAACGCCCGCGACCGCGTTGATGTTGGAGTTGTTTGTTCACGAAGTCGACTTTTTCAGTATCGGAACGAACGACCTGCTCCAGTACACGATGGCGGTCGACCGAAGCAATAAAGACGTTAATTTTCTGTACGAACAAGAATGCCCGGCGTTGATTCGCTTGATTAAGCGCGTCGTCGACGTCGCGAACATGTACGGAAAACCCGTTTCCCTTTGCGGGCAGATGGGAAGCTCGCCGGCGAACGCGTCGCTGTTGATCGGGCTCGGTTTGCGAAGTTTGAGCGTCGCGCCGGGGATGATTCTGCAAATTAAAAAGGTTTGCGGGAACGTAACGATTAAAGAATGCGAAGAGATTGCGCAAAACGCGTTGTTTAAGGAAACTTCGTCGTCGATGCGCGTTTATCTCCGAAGCGAATTTCGGCGCCGTTTTCCGGAGTTGAACGAAAACGACGCTTGACGTCGCCGGAAAAATAGGGAAAATAGACAAAGCGCGCCGAGCCGATCGCGACTCGGCGGAGCGTTAAACGATGAAATAAAGCGAACGCGTCGTTTTCAAGCGACGCGTTTGAACGTCGATAAAATAAAAGAATATGCGTTTCGTTTTTCGGGTCGCATTAACCTCGCCCAAGAGCGGCGTTTTCGTCGGGAAAACTCGGCGCGGACTCGTTTTTGGAAAACAGACGGCGGTCGCTTTTCGGAGCGTCGGCGTTGAAACGGGGAGCGTTCGGCGCGAAAACTAAGATCAAGGAAAGGCGTTTCGACCAAAGACGGGTCGAGACGATCGAACTTTATGGTTCGTCGGCGATACAGACTTCGATTCCGCAAAAAGGGCAACCTCTGTTTCATCGGACATCGCGACCTGTTGCGCGCGATGGAGCGGCTTTTGCGTCGCGCCGATTTGCCGGTCGCGAAGTCGCAAGGTTTCCATCCGAAGCCGAAAGTCAGTTATATTTCGGCGCTTCCGCTCGGTTTTGCGAGCGACGACGAAGCGATGGAGCTGGTTCTCGACGAAGATTGGGCGCCGGAAACTCTCCTCGAACGGATGAACGCCGCGAGCGTTCCCGGGTTGGAGTTTTGGGAAGCGACGCCGCTCGACGACAAAGCGCCGAAAGCGCAAGCCGCCGCGTTCGAATACGAAGCGACGGTTCCGGAGTCGAAGCGAGAGGCGGCGAACGCCAAAATCGCCGAATTTTTAGCGGCGACGAGCGTCGAGGTCGTCAAGTCGAACGGCAAAACGGTCGACGCGCGCCCGGCGGTTCTCGAAATGTCGCTCGACGGCGGAACGTTGCGCTTGAAAATCGCGGCGCAAGACGGTCCGGAAGCCGGCGTCCGCGAGATTTTGAGCGTTCTCGAACTCGACGGCGAACTATTTCGATCGATTTTTCCGAACCGAACCGCGACGTTGGTTAAATAGCGGCGCTTGGCGGGCGCGCGGCGTCATTTAGCGTCGCGGCGCCAAAGCGGGCGGCGGCTTGAGCGTCGGCGGACGGAGCGGAAAATCGCCTTATCGTCTTAAGAAAGTTGAAAAATTTTATGTCTCAAAAAATGCTGGTGAACGCGCGGCAGCCGGAAGAATGCCGCATCGCGGTCGTCGAAGACGGCGTTCTTGAAGAACTTTACGTCGAGCGAACGACGAACGATAATTACGTCGGGAACATTTACAAGGGCGTTATTGTCAACATTGAGCAAAGCATTCAAGCGGCGTTCGTCGATTTCGGCGTCGGGCGCAACGGATTTTTGCACATTAGCGACGTCGAACCGCATTATTTCAAACAAGCGCCGAATTTCGTTCCGAAAGAGAACGACGACCGTCGCCGTTTCGGCGGCAAACGTCGCGGCGACCGCCATCTCGACGACGATTTCTGCGATTACGGTCGTCCGAAAGTGAAGCCGCCGATTCAAGACGTCTTCCAAAAGGGGGACGAAGTCGTCGTTCAAGTTATTAAGGAAGGGATCGGCACCAAGGGCCCGACCCTTTCGACGTACATTAGCATTCCGGGGCGTTACCTTGTCTTGATGCCGGCTCTCGGTCGCGTCGGCGTTTCGCGCAAGATCGAAGACGAGTCGACCCGTCGCAAGCTCCGCGCCTTGATGGACGAGCTGAACCCGCCGAAGGGGCTCGGTTTCATCGTCCGCACCGCCGGCGCCGACCGCACCCGTAAGGAACTGGCGCTCGACTTGGCGTACCTGATGCGCCTTTGGAAGTCGATCGTTCGCCGCATTAAGAACCTGCCGGGCCCGGTCGGGATTTACGAAGAAAGCGATATGATCATTCGGACGATTCGCGACGTTTTCACCGCCGACGTCGAGTCGATCGTCGTCGACGAAGAGTCGGCTTACGAACGCGCGAAAGAGTTCCTCCAAGTGATTATGCCGCGTTACGCCGACCGCATCAGCTATTACGACGGGCGCGAACCGCTCTTCGCCAAATGCAAGGTCGACCGCGAAATCGCGAAGATTCACAGCCGCAAAGTCGCGCTGAAAGACGGCGGTTCGATCGTTATCGACCAAACGGAAGCCCTCGTCGCGATCGACGTCAACAGCGGCAACTTCCGCACGAACGATTCTCCGGAGGAAACCGCGTTCCAAATGAACTTGCGCGCCGCGAAAGAAATCGCTCGCCAAATTCGCCTCCGCGACCTCGGCGGCGTCATCGTCAACGACTTCATCGACATGACGAACGAAGCGCACCGCCGCGCCGTCGAGCGCACCCTTCGCGACGCCGTCAAGCGAGACCGCTCGAAAACGAAAATTTTGCGCACCAGCCCGTTCGGCTTGATCGAAATGACCCGTCAACGCGTTCGTCCGGGGCTCAAGCGGAGCATTTACCGCGAATGCCCGTGCTGCCGAGGCGGCGGCGCGATCAAATCGGTCGAGAGTATGGCGCTCGAAATCATTCGAATGCTGACCTTGGCCGGTCAAGAGGCGAAAGCGTCGCAAATCGTCGTCGGCGTCGCGGACGAAGTCGCCGAATACTTGAACAATAAAAAGCGGCTCCAATTGGCGCAAATCGAAACCGAAGCGAACGTTTCGGTCGTCCTGCGCAGCGTCTCCGACGTTTGGCCGGAACACCTCGAAATCGAAATTTTTGACGAAACCGGGAAAAAAGTTCCGTTTACCCGCGAGGGGGCCCTTGGCGTCAACTTGGATTGACGTATAATAAAGACGTTTATTTTGTTCGTTCCCTTAATCCTCTTCCGCGCGTCGGGCGTTTGAGTTCG
>JAZQAP010000434.1:0-2969 GCA_045545275.1 Thermoguttaceae bacterium
CGGAAAAACGCAAGCGGCTCGCGTTCGGCGCGAAAAAACTCGCCGACCTGACGCCGGAAGAACTCGAATCGGACGCGATTAAAAATTATTGCGTCAAGAAGGAAGCCGAATCGAAAGCCGACGCGGAAACGTCCGCTTCGACCGACGAAACTTCCGCCGACGCGAAAGCCGACGACGCAAAATAATCGCTTTAACCGTTAAAATCGTTCGCGTCGAACCGTCTTTCGCCGTTCGACGCGAACTTTATTCCCAACGAAAACGCCGCCGCCGAGTTTCGACTCGACGACGGCGTTTCGCTATTTCTCGCCTATTTTCTCCGTTTTAACGTTTCCGTTACCGTTGCGAACGCGGCCCGGCGGCGAGTTCGTCGCGGTTCAACAGCTCGAAGTCGTTCGCGTCGCGGTTGCGGAACTTCGGCTCGACCCAACGCGACTTCGCGTCGTGTCCCGTCGCTTTTCGGTACTCGTCGAACGTCAAACTTTGCGGATTTTCCGCGTCGTACCAGAAGAATTTCTCCCCTTCTTCGCGCGGCAACAGCGTTTCATCCGGCGTCCAATAAACGTTGTCGTCGATTCGATGTTCGCCGATGCGCTTGTGATAGAACCAAACGAAGTGTTGAACCGTTCCGCAAAAAACGTTTTTGCGGATAATAACGTCGACTTTCTTCGCGTCGAGGCCGTATCCGAGAAGGGGCGTCGCGCGCGGATTCGGGCGTTGCGCGTGTCCCCAGCAGTTCCCCATATCGACGCAAAGATTCCGTTCAAAAATCAAATTATCGACGACGGTTTCCGGGTGCGAGAACCAAATTTCGAACGCTTGCTCGCAGTCGAACATCGTATTGTCGCGAATCGTTAAATTCCGCGAAACCGCTTTTTCCGGCCCTTGCGTCGTTACCGCGACGTCGTAAATTCGGGAAAATCGGCAAAACTCGACGACGCAATCTTCGGAGCTTTCCCAAAATTCGACGCCGTTTCCGTACCGCGTCCGCCGTCCGGCGCCTCCTTCGCGGTAAAGGTCGCCGCCGCCGATCCAGTCGAAATCGCAGTTCCGAACGACGCAGCGTTTCGCGCCGTTGAGCGAAATCCCGTGCGCGGCCGTATGTGAAAACGCGATATTCTCAATAACGACGTCGTTCGCGTTGCAAATACAAGTATTCGTTCGCAACGGAGCCTCGATTCCCTCGAACGCGACGCCGGGATTCTCGTCGCTCAAGACGTAAAGCCGTTTCGTCGCCAAGTCGAACCAAAAGTCGTTCGGCTTCTTCAATTCGTCGAGCGACCAACGCTTGAACCGGGCGAATTCGCGTTCGTCGGCGGTCGGGAGGAAGCGTTTCGTCGCCGCTTTCGTTTCCGGGTCGAGGAATTCGAGCGTCGCGGGCGTCGACGCGGCGTCTCCGTTTTGCCAACGGGTCAAGACGAGATTCCCGACGTCCTCGACGAGCCCGACCGAGCGGCGTTCGACCGCGCGGGCCGCTCCCGGAACGAAGTCGAATCGGGCGCCGTCCGGAATCGCGCCGCCGAAAAAGAAGGTGAGCCGGGCGTCCTCGGCGTCGACTTTCGACGAAACGATCAGCTCGTACTCGCGCCATTCCGGCCCGAACTCGAGCCGGTCGCAACCGACGTCGCCGTAATTCGTCCAAGGTTTCCCGGACATAAAGAAACTCGGAACGGACGCGTCGATCGAGAACGGAACGGTCGACCGAGCGCGGAAGCGCCAAGCGAGCGTTAGCCCGGCCCGCGTCGGGAAACCTTGCGCCGTCCATTGCAAAAACGTCTTTTTCGATCCCGACTTTTCGCATTTTAACGAATATCCGGGCGCTCCGTCGAGTTCGACGAAGACCGCGTTTTCGCCGAAGGCTTCCGCGTCTTCTTCGGTATAAACGCCCCAACCGCCGCCGGCGAAACGCTCGACCGCGTCCGAAACGCCGCCGACTTCGCTATTTCCGCCGCTTTGCCCAATCTCGCCGTTTTTGCTATTCCGATAATTCCCCCTGTCTTGGACGTCTTCGCCGATATTCCCAACCGCTCCGGTCGTTCCGAAATCGCCGACTTCGCCCGAAGCGCCCAAATTAACGTCGTTCGACGGCAAGTCGACGATTTCGTCCGGCGCGGTCGCCCAAATCGAGCGGCTTGGGTCGTCGATTTTCGTCCAAAATTCCGGCGAACTTAAGTCGACGCTTTGCAAGATTCGCGGTTTCGCCCCGTCCCCGTAATCGGAATAAACGACCGGTTTTCCCTCGCTTCCCGATTTTGCCCGGAGCGTTCCCCGCCAAACGCGGTCGCGCCGGAAGCGAACGACGTCCCCCGGTTCGAGCGCCGCCTTGTCGAGCCGCGAGAGCGACCGCCAAGCGGTTTCGGGCGATTTCCCGTCGTTCGCGTCGCTTCCGCCCGCCGAGTCGAGAAAATACTCGGTCGCGAACGCGACGTTTCCGCCGACGCCAACGTTAAAATCGTCTTGACCGTCAAACTCCAAACCAACGCACCCGACGGCGAACGCCAACGCGACCGCCGCTCGACCGCGCCAACCGCCGCCGACGTTTCTTCGTTGAAACGCAATTTTCGTCATTTTTTTCCTCGTCGCAATCTTTTCCTTGTGTTTTACACCGTTTTTTCGGCCTATTTTCCCTATTTTAACAGCGTCGCCGGTCAAAAGTTCCAAAATTTCCTTGACAAAGCGTCGTCAATTTCTTAAAATAAACGACGTCCGGCGCCGCGAACGCGACTATTGTACCGTTTCGCGACGTTCGACGCAACGGAAGTCGGCGTAAAATTGCCGGAAAACCGAAAAATCCGTCGTTTTCCCCTTCCCTCAAAAACGCCCGCCTTACCCAATTCGCCCTATTTAACGCGAAAAGAGCCCGAAATGATCGAATATTCTCTCGTCGTTCCCGTTTTCAACGAAGAAGAAAGCCTCCGTCTCCTTTACGACGAAATCGTCGCGGTCGCCGAAACGCTCTCGGCGAAGATCGA
>JAZQAP010000435.1:0-1590 GCA_045545275.1 Thermoguttaceae bacterium
ACGCTGCGCGACGTCGCGAGTCGGATTTCGAACGCGGCGACGTCGGAGGGAACGGCGAGAGCGTCGGCTTCGACGTCGGCGAGGGGAACGGCGGGGAAAACGCGGTCGGGTTCGCTTGCGAACGCCCAAGTCCAAGGGGAGGTTTCGGCGACCGTTCGTTCGTCTTCGCGGGAGACGAAGAAGAGGACGCGGTCGATGCGCGAGCCGGTCGCCGGGACGCAGCGGAGGCGCCAAACGGTCGCGAATTTAGTCGCGTCGAGTTCGCCGACGCCGGAAAGTTCGGCGGCGTAATTGAGGCGTTGGCGACGGAGCGTCGCGACCGCGTCGGCGGTTTGGTCGCCGAGGTAGAGGCGCGTTCCGACGGCGGCGCCGAGCGCGTCGCGCAGGAGCGTTTCGTTGAAGACGAATTTCGGGGTTGTTTCGACGGGGACGAACGGGCGTCCGGCGCGGGTCGTCAGTTCGATTTGCGTCGACGATTCGGAGCGGAGCGCGAGCGCGTGCGCGCCGTTGAGTTCGTTCGCGAGGTCGAGCGGCGCGAGGCGGTCGACGGCGATCGTCGGCTCGACCGGTTCCGAGAAGCGGGCGGCGATCGAGACGCGGGTCGGGCGGTCGGTCGCCGGGGCGGTCGGGAAGGAGAGAACGAGGCGCGCTCGTCCGTCGCGTTCTTCGCGGGTCCAAGCGATTCGTTCGTCGCCGGACGTTTGAACGGCGTCGATTTCCCAACCGGGGGTCAACGGGAGGGCGAAGCGCGTCGCGTCTTGGCGGTCGCATCGAACGAAGAGGGTCGTTTTCGCGGAGATTTCGTCGTGCGAGACGAGGCAGTCGGCCGCGCTGTCGAAGGTCGGCGTCGTTTGGCGCGTCCGCAGGTCGACGGCGATTCCGGCGGTCGGCGAGAAAAATTTGAAGGCGAAAAAGTCTTGGTCGTCTTGGCGGGCGCGGCGCGGATCGCTTGTTTGGGCGGCGTCGATCGGAGTCGCCGACGCGAGGAAGAGGGGACGGACGACCGTCAAGCGGCAAAGGGTTTCCTTCCAAAAGAGCGCGTCCGATTCGAGCCGAACGGTCGGGAGGCGCCAAGAGGCGTTTTTCCGTTCGAGCGGGCAAAAGGCGACGACGTCGAGTTCGCCGAGCGTTTCTTGGTCGCGATCGCGGCGTTTCGGGGCGCGCAATCGCAAACGCGTCGTTTCGCCGTCGGTCGTTCGGGGGAGCGTCGCGACGTCGATTTTTTCGCCGTTCCAGTCGACGGAGACGGGGACGAGCGCCGCGTCGAAAACGAGCGTCGCGTCGGCGAGCGTCGCCGACGAGCGGTCGAACGAGAAGCGCGAAACGGTTTCGACGCCTTCGAGCGAGAGTCGCCGCGACGTTTCTTGGCGGTATCCGATTTGGCGGCGCGCGTCGAAGGGCGACGTTCGGGCGATCGTTAGGCGGGTTTCCGTTTCGCCTCCTAAAAAGACGCGCCAAGTTCGCGTCGTCGCGGCGTTTTCCGACGATTCGAGGAGTCGCGAGACGGGAGCTTCGTCGGCGACGAGAAACGCGTCGGAAGCGTTCGTCGCGGCGGCGTCGGCGGGCGATTCGGGCGATTCGGGCGATTCT
>JAZQAP010000436.1:0-7120 GCA_045545275.1 Thermoguttaceae bacterium
ACTACGGCGGCGGTTGGCGCAATTACGGCGAGTACTGCACCGGTTTCCTCGCCGACTGGGGCGCTCACAAGTTCGGCGGCGCGATGTACTGCCTCGGCGTCGACAAAGAAGAGCCGGTCGAACTTTACCCCGCCGGTTACGAAGGTTGCGAATACGTTTGCGCCGTCTACAAGAACGGCGTCCGTTTCTATCACGCGTGGAACGGCCCGCACGATATCACGTTCAAGGGAACCGAAGGCGAATATCGTCATCACCAAACGAAGATGAACCCGCTTAAAGCGGTCGACGTCCGTCGTTACTCCGGCGGCGCGACGAACATCGCCGACGATTTCGCGTTCTGCGTCCGCAACCGTTTGCGACCGTTCCAAGATTTCGAATACGCCGCCGCCACCGCGACGCTCTGCCAAATGATGGCGATTTGCCACAAAGTGAAGCGCCCGCTCAAATGGGACGCCGAAAAGATGGTCTTCGTCGGCGACCAAGAAGCGACCCGTATGGTTTCGCGCGTTCAACGTTATCCGTATACGATCCCGGAAGTTTGAAACGTCGGTTCGCGACGTTCGCCGGTCGACGCCGCCCTTTATTATTAAACGCGGTTTCGTCGACGCGGCGGTTTTCGGAATGTTAAATAAACGCAATTCGCTTGAAAAAGCGATTTAGAGAATATTGGAAACGGTAAAATGAAATTGAATTGGAAAACTTACGCGCTCCTGGCGTCGGCGCTCGTCGCTTCGTCGTCGTTCGGTTCGTCGGCGTTCGCGCAAGAAGCCGCCGCGAAATTGGCGGAGTTCGCGCCGAAAATGACGGCTCAAAATATGGCCGACGGCGGTCAAGTCGGCGAAATGGAAAAGGCGCAACAAGGCTGGATGAATTACGTCCTCGAAACGGCGTCCGACAAACCGGAAACCCGCGCCGAAGCGAACAAAGCCGCGTTGGAAGCGTTGGCCGGCGATTACCCGGTCGTTACTAAAGCCTGGTTGTTGCACGTCTTGCAATGGACGGCGGACGAAACCTGCGTCGACGCGATCGCGCCGTTCCTGACGAACGAAGACGCTCGTCTCGTCGACGCCGCCTCCCGCGCCTTGGCCGAAATTCCCGGCGACGCGGCCCTGAAAGCGCTCGAAAAAGCCCGCGACGCCGCCGAAGGCGATAAAAAAGCGGCTCTCGAACACTTCATTAAGTCGCGCTCCGTCGACTGCTCGCCCGCCGTCGAAACCGAGACGATTCAATCGCTTCCGTATGTTTCGGACGCGAAATTCGCCGAGTTTATGAACGGCTTCGACAAACTTTCCGACGACGATAAAGCCCGCGCGCTCGGCGCTTTGCGCGTTCGCAAAACGAAGGACTGCGTCGACGTCGCCGTTAAGGCGTTGAAATCGGAATCGGTTGAAGTCAAGCGCGCGGCGATCCTTGCGCTCGAAAAAATCGCGACCGGCAAAGAGTTCGACGTTCTTTACGAACAAATGAAAACGTTCGACCGCGGTTTCGTCGCCGACGCGATGAAGCGGATTCCGGGCGCCGATTTCGACGCCGCCGTCGCCGCCGCGTTGAAGAAGGAAACGAACGGCGATAACGCGGCGACCCTCGCCGACGTCGTTAGCGGTCGTTTCCTCGTTTCGGAAGTTTCGTCGATTCTCGACGCGGCGAAAAAGGACGATTGCCCGATTCGTCTGCAACTCCTGACCGCGGCGGAACGTCTTGCGACGAAAGAACATATCGGCGATTTCGTCGACGCGTTCGTCGCGATTCCGGCGGGCGGCGACCGCGACCGCGCCGAGCAAATCATCGCTCGTCTTTGCGAAGGCGACGCGACTCCGGTTATCGCGAAGATGAACAACGCCAACGGCGCGACGATCTTCCCGTTGTTGGGGCGCATCGGCGGCGACGCGGCGTTCGCGCAAATTGAACGCGGTTTGAAATCCGGTAACGCCGCGATGATCGCGCTTTCCGTTCGTTCGCTCTGCAACTGGCCGAACGCTAAGGTCGCCGGCGCGCTTCTCGACGCAGCGAAGAACGCCGCGTATCCGGAAAATATGCGGATTCAAGCGTTGCGCGCTTACATTCGCGTCGTTTCCCTTCCGGACGACCAAGACGCCGTCGATATGTCCGGCGCCGACAAGTTGGCCGCGTTGAAAGACGCGTTCAAACTGGCGACCCGCGACGACGAACGCAATTTGGCGCTGGAACGCGTCGGCGCCGTTCGCGAGTTGGACTCGGTGAAGTTCGCGCTCGAACACGTCGACAATAAAGCGTTGCAAAATAAAGCGCTGAACGCCGTTCTCGACCTCGCGCACCAAGACTTCCTCCGCAAGAAGGACAAAGACCTTTTCACTAAGGCGCTCGACGTCGTTCTCGAAAAGGGCGACCAAGGCCAAAAAGACCGCGCCGGTCGTTATAAGGCCGCGATGAAGTAAATCGTTAAATAACGCCGTTTAGAGCGGTTGCTTGTTCGCGCTCGACGGTTTGCGTCGAGCGTTTTCCGAAACGTTTTTCGCGTTGGAGCGTCGATTTCGCTTCCGACGCGGGAAACGTTTTTTTTATTTCTTCGACTTTTACTCCTTGCGACGCTTGAATTTGCGGCGTTCGAGCGATATAATTGAGGGCGAAAAGAAACCGTCGACGTCGAGGCGGTTGCGAACGAACGCGCTTGCGAAAAAGGAGTTGGCGATGAAGGGGAAAAATCGAATCGGGAAAAGGGATAAAATGGTCGCGGCGTTGGGGGGCGCGGCGCTTTCGACCGCGTTGCTCGGCGGCGGTTTAGTCGCGGCGCAAGACGCGCGACCGCTTGCGAAGTTGGAAGTTGCGGCGACGGCGCGAGCGACGGGCGGCGGCGAGTCGATTCGAAACGGCGACGCGCCGTCGAGGCCGGTTCCGGTCGTCGGCAAGATCGCGTCGCTCGGCGTTTTCAAGAACGGGATCGCGGTCGTCGAGGAGCGTTTCGAGGTCTCGGGGCCCGGGCGATACGCGACGTCGACGCCGCCGAGTCCGTTGCACGGGACGTTTTTCATCGAGAGCGACGGCGTCGTCGAGACGACTTCGACCGTCGACGACGTTGAGATTCCGATAAGCGAAGCGACGGAAATCGATTGGACGCATGATTTTAGCGGTCGTAAGGTGCGCGTCGTTTTACCCGGCGAGTCGGAGTCGCGCGAGTTGCGAATCGTTCCGACGGGACGTTCCGTCGACGGCGAGACGGCGAGCGACGACGCGAGCGCTTACGCGGCGTCGCGTTGGAACGGAGCGTTTTCGAGCGCGCTTTCGACGCAAACTTCCGGCGTTTCTCGGTCGAACGTCGGCGGCGTTCTTTTTGCAACCGACGACGGCGAAACGATTTGGGTAAACGACGCGGCGGAGATTAAAGTCGTTTCGACCGCGCCCGGCGAAGGCCCGACGACCGTTTGGCGGAAGCGTCCGCGGCTGATTTTCGACGTCAAATCGAGCGGCGACGGCGCGGAAAAAGGGGAAACGGGAAAAACCGGCCCGACGACGATTCGGCTCTTTTACTTGACGCGCGGGGCGACTTGGGCGCCGCAGTACCGCGTTCGGACGCTCGACGGCGAAACGCTCGAAATCGAGCAAAACGCGATACTTGCGAACGAATGGCGTTCGTTCGAAGGAACGCCGGTCGCGCTTTTTAGCGGTTTTCCGCAAATCGCGACGCGCGACGCGCTTTCGCCGATGTCGCCGAGCGTCGACTTAAACGTTTTCTTTACGTCGCTTACGTCGGGCGCGAACGGCGCGGCGGGGCTTTACGCTCGCGGAGGCGGCGCTTCGATGCTAACGCAACAAGCGTTGACGCTAAACGCCGTCGCTCCAACGGGTTCCGGAACGGGCGGCGGTCTTGGCGCGGCGTCGGGCGACGAGGCGTCGTTCGGCGAAGGCGTCGACGTGTTCGCGCAAGCGGTCGGGCGCAAAACGTTGGCGAAAAACGACCGAACGCTCTTTTCGGTCGCCCGCAAAACGGCGCCTTATCGCCGCGTCGTCTGTTGGGATATCGCCGATATTTGGGACGAAAACGGACGGCGGCGCGACCCGAGCGCTTTTTTAAACGACGGCGGGACAAGCGTTTACGGTCGAACGACTTCCGGCGAAAACTTGGTCGCGAACGGAAGCCGCTTCTCGGAACCTTGGGACGCGCTGCAGTTCGCCAATCCGTTCGACTTTCCAACGACGACCGGCCCGGCGACCGTCGTCGACGGCGCGCGCTTCTTAGGGCAAAATCCGATTTATTGGACGAATCCCGGCGAAACGACCTTACTGCCGATAACGAAAGCGCTTAGCGTTCGCGTTCGCTCCGTCGAAAACGAGCGTTCCGAATACGACGCGGCGTCGGCGAACGAGGGCGAACCGCGCTCGAACGGGCCGAAAAATTTCGACGGTTTGGTCGCGGAAATCGCCGCGCAAAGGGCCGCCGGAAACGTCGCGAACGCCGCGTCTAAACCCGCTAATAACGGCGAGTTGCGTTGGAAGGACGTTCAGGAAATTCGGCGCGATCTTTGGGGCCGGGACGTCCGAGTTCAGCCTTGGGGGAACTGTTTTCGCGTCGCGGTAATCGACGCGGAAATCGAAATCGCCAACGATCGCGACGAGGAAACGACCGTTTTGTTGAGTCGGCAATTCTCCGGCGTCGCGCTTCCGGAGTCGTTCGAAGGGTTCGACGAGCCGCCGAAAATAACGGTAATCGGCGACGCCGCAAGCGGGTACGCGGCGAACCGCGTCAATCGACGGCAAGAAATGCGTTGGACGACGACGCTCAAACCGGGCGAAAAGCGGACGCTGAAATTCTCGTTCCAAACGTTGATTTGGATTTAAAGCGCGATAAATCAACGGCTTAGCGCGAAGTAAAATGAGAAACCGGTCGGCGGCGTTCTTGGCGCGGCGTCGACCGGTCGATTTTGGAAAAAGGGGCGGGGCGTTATTCGACGACGTCGCCGAGAACGAGAATCGGGCCAAACCAAACGTTGCGACCGTTGTACTTAGGTTCGGCGAGTTCCTTTTCCGGGTCGGCGAGGCGGAACGCGACCGGTTGACGGCTCGGCTGCTCCGCGTCGATTTCGACCGTCGCTTCGTGAACGACGTTCGGGTCGAGACCGTCGGCGAGCGTCAGCGTCGCAAGGCGCCAATAAGTGCAAAAGCTGTCAAAGCGAGGAATTGGGTTCGCGTGCGGCTTGCCGTCGACGGTAACGCGGACTTGGCCGCCGTTCGGGCCGAGAATGTCGTAAATCTTGACTTGCGAGCCTTTAAAGCGGAAGGTTAATTTCGCGCCGGGGGCGTCCGAGGTGAAAACGACGTCGCCGAGGCGGCTCTTCGTCCAAGAAAGCGGCGAGTCGGCGGGAAGCGGCTTCCAGTCGCCGGAGAGTTGCGTTGCCTTGATCGGAACCGATTTCGCGTTCTCGAAGTTGCCGTCGATGAACGATTTCGCGAGCTTGGCGGTTCGCGTCGACGGCGCGGGGAACGGCGTCGTTTTCGCTTGGGCGCGCATCTTGCGGAACGCGTCGCAAACGACTTCCGTGTAAATCTGGTGCCCGGCGTCGAGCGGGTGAACGCCGTCGGTCGAGAAGTGAATTTTGCCGTCCTCCGGTTTCTCGCTTTGATAGGTAAGTTGTTCTTTTTCGGCGAGTTGAACGACCGGAATGTTAAAGTCGAACGACGGAATCCCGTAAAATTCCGCAATTTGTTCTTGCGCCGAAACCGAACGCGGCGTCTTGCCGCTCTTATAGTCGTTCTCGTGCCCGACGCGGTAAGTGTAAACGAAAACGACGTCGATCGACGGGTTGTAACGCCAAATTTGGCGGACGATTCCCTCGAACTGCTTCCAAACATGCTCCGGGCCGGTTCCGCCGTCGTTGACCGCGAACTCGACGAAAACCAAGTCCGGGTCGTGTTTTAGGACGTCCGGGCCCAAGCGATAAACGCCGAGGTCGCTCCCGGTGCCGCCGATCGCCGCGTCGACTTCGGAGAACTCCGAGTTCGGGAAAAGCTCCTTAAACTTCGCGAGCGTTTGGACGCGCCAACCGGGCGCCGCGGTGATCGAGCCGCCGAAATAGGCGACGCGAATCGGTTCGCCCGCTTCAACCTTAGCGAGGAAGTTCGGGATTCCGTCGCGAATGCGTTCGAGTTGCGGAACCGCGTCCTTAAACTCCGGTTTCGACAGGGGTTGCGTCGCGTCGGCGAACGGAGCGGCGAAGAGACGCGGCGACGGCGAAACGTCGGCGCCGACGCCGGTTAAAACGAGCGACCCGACGGCCGCGGTCAAAAAATCTCGGCGTTTCATCGGAAAAACTCCTTGCGTTAAAGCGTTGAAACAAAAGAAGAGCAAATGAAAAACGCCGTCGTTTCAAAACGCGAAACGACGGCGGCAAGGGAAAACGGTTAGTCGCGATAAAGTCGGCGCGACTCGATGTAATCGGCGACGACGTCGGGAGTTAGGAAGCGAACGCTTCGACCGGCGGCGACGCGCTGTCGAATCGCCGTCGAAGAAATTTCGAGCGCCGGCATCTCGACGACTTGACGGCGAAACTCCTCGATTCGCTCCGGCGTCGCGATTTCGCGGAAAAGGTCGAAATCGGGGGGCGGAAAACCGGCGCGACGGGCGACGATCAGCGACGCGAGCCCGCAAATTTCGCGCGGACGCACCCAACGCGGCACGTCGTTGAACGTCTCCGAACCGACGATCAAATAAAGCTCGTCGTCCGGATAAGTTTCGCGGTAATAACGGAGCGTGTCCGCGGTGTAACTCGTGTTCGGAGAATCGATTTCGTATCGCCCGACTTCAAATTCCGGGTAGGGCGCGACCGCCGCTTCGAGCATCGCGAACCGGTCTTCGCCGCTCGTTCGAACGTTCTTTTGGTGCGGCGGAACGCCCAACGGGAGGAAAACGACGCGGTCGAGGCCCGCTTCGGCGCGCGCCGTCTCCGCTAAAAGAAGGTGCCCGAAGTGAACCGGGTCGAAACTGCCGCCGTAAATACCGCGTTTCATTAAAGTTGCGCTCCTTGGGGCGTCTTCGTCGCGACGCGGCGTCAAACGTCGGCGGCGCGAGAAGACGGAGTGTAACGGGAAAAGGGAGAAAAAGGGCGTCGTCGCTTCGGCGAACGACCGGGCGAGCGAACGACGACGTTTA
>JAZQAP010000437.1:0-3282 GCA_045545275.1 Thermoguttaceae bacterium
GCCCACTCTTCCATTTCACCGAAGCGTTGACCGCCGGAACGCGCTTTTCCGCCGAGCGGTTGCTGCGTGATGAGCGAGTAAGGCCCGGTGCTGCGCGCGGGAACTTTGTCGTCGACCAAGTGGTGCAGCTTCAACATGTAAATATAGCCGACGGTCGTTTCTTGGCCGAACGGTTCGCCGGTGCGTCCGTCGAAGAGACGAACTTTACCGTGGCGCGGGAGCCCGGCTTTTTCGAGTTCGTCGTTGACGATCTCTTCCGTCGCGCCGTCGAAGACCGGCGTAACGGCGCGGTAGCCGAGCTTCGACGCGGCCCAACCGAGGTGCGTTTCCAAAATCTGTCCGACGTTCATACGGGACGGAACGCCCAGCGGGTTCAACATGATTTGGATCGGCGTCCCGTCGGCGAGGAACGGCATGTCCTCTTTCGGAAGGATTTTGGCGATAACCCCTTTGTTGCCGTGGCGACCGGCCATCTTGTCGCCGACCGAAATAACGCGTTTCGTGGCGATGTAAACCTTAACCATTTGGAGAACGCCGCGTTTGAGTTGGTCGCCCGCTTGCAAGGCGTTCTTGTTGTGGTCGCGTTCGTCGATCGCTTCTTCGACGCGGTGTTTGAAGTCGTTGTAAACGGCGCGGCACTCGGCGCAAACCGGGTCGTTCGCGTCGACGCCGTTCTTCATGCACATGCGGACGAAGGAGTAGGTTTTCGCTTTTTCGGCGATGTAGCGCGCGTCTTTTTCTTGGACGAGCGGTTCGCCGTCGTCGGCGACGATCGTGCGGTCGATCAAGATTTCCATCTTGGTGATCATCGCGCCGAACAGTTCGGCGATTTTCTTGTTGCCTTCGGTTTCGACGCGGGCCAATTCGGCGTCGAAGTCGCGGCGTTCCGCTTCGCTCAACGAGGCGCGGTTGCGGAAGTGATAGGCGCCGATGACGATCCCCTCGACGCCGGCCGGCACTTCGAGCGACTCGTTTTTGACGTCTTCCCCGGCGCGTCCGAAGATCGCGTGGAGGAGTTTTTCTTCCGGCGAAAGTTCCGTTTTGCTCTTCGGCGAAATTTTCCCGACGAGGATGTCGCCGCGGCGGACGTAGGTGCCGACGCGCACGATCCCGTTTTCGTCGAGGTCGCGGAGCGCTTTGTCGCCGACGTTCGGGATGTCGCGGGTGAATTCTTCGCGTCCGAGTTTGGTGTCGCGGATTTCCGCTTCGTATTCTTCGATGTGAATCGAGGTATAAACGTCGTTTTGAACGAGTTCTTCGCTCAAAATGATCGCGTCTTCGTAGTTGAAGCCGTCCCAAACCATGAAGGCGACGAGGACGTTTCGACCGAGCGCGAGGACGCCGTGGTCGGTGCAAGCGCCGTCGGCGATGACGTCGCCCGCTTGAACTTCTTGCCCGAGTTGAACGATCGGGTGTTGGTTTTCGCAGGTGCGCTCGTTGAGGCCGGCGAACTTGCGCAACATGTAAACGTCGTCGTTGTCGATGACGATTTTGAGCGCGTCGACGTAGGTAACTTTCCCGCTTTTGCGCGCGCGAACCAAGAGACTCGAGTTAAGCGCGGCGGCTTCTTCGAGCCCGGTGCCGACGATCGGCGCCTCGGAGACGAGGAGCGGAACCGCTTGGCGTTGCATGTTCGAACCCATGAGCGCGCGGTTGGCGTCGTCGTGTTCGAGGAACGGAATCAAACCGGCGGAAACGCCGATCATTTGGTTCGGCGAAACGTCGATATAGTCGACCATTTCCGGAACGATTTGTTCGTAGTCGCCGCCGTGGCGCGCGATGACGAGGCCGGTGATCGGGTCCGGAACGAGGCGACCGAACGGATATTCGGCGGAGCGTTCGATTTTCGTGTCGGCCGGAACGAGGCGTTTTTCGTGTTCTTCGTAAGCGCGGAGCCAGTCGACTTGGTCGGTAACGATCCCGTCGACGACGCGGCGATACGGCGAAATCAGGAAACCGAACTCGTCGACGCCCGCGTAAAGCGAGAGAGACGAGATCAAACCGATGTTGGTTCCTTCCGGCGTCTCGATCGGGCAAATACGACCGTAGTGCGAGGAGTGAACGTCGCGGACTTCGAAACCGGCGCGTTTACGGTTCAAACCGCCCGGGCCGAGCGCGGAAAGGCGGCGTTCGTGCGTCAACATCGAGAGCGGGTTCGTTTGGTCGACGACTTGCGACAGTTCGCCGCGACCGAAGAAATATTCGATCGCCGACGAGATGTTCTTTTGGTTGATAATGGCGCGCGGCGTCGCTTCTTCGCGGAAACGGTCCTGCGCGGTGCGACGAAGTTTCAGGAAGCCTTTGCGGATTTCTTCGCAGGCGAGTTCGTCGATCGTGCGCAGACGGCGGTTCCCCAAGTGGTCGATGTCGTCCGCTTCGTCTTCGGGGTCGCCGCCCCAAAGTTTATTGAGGTACTTGACCGCTTCGACGAGGTCTTCGGCGCGCAACACCGTTTCGTCTAGGTCGACGTTCATGCCGAGCTTGCGGTTCATTCGGAAGCGACCGACGCGCCCCAATCGGTATCGGGACGGGTCGAAGAACTTGTCGCGAACGAGGTCGCGCGCTTTGTCCAACAGCGCCGGGTTGCCCGGACGGAGGCGTTTGAAAATGGTGAGGAGCGCGGTTTCGTGCGAATCCGTCTTATCCTCTTCGAGCGAGTTGAGGAGGAGCTTGTTGCGTTGGTCGTCCATCGCTTCGATTTGCGTCAAGCCGGACGCGCAGATTTCCTCCGCTTTGCTCTTGGTGATGAGTTGGCCCGATTCGACGATGATTTCGTCCGGGTGCGCCGAGTCGGCGGGATACGTAATGTCGCCGACCGCGATCTTGCCTTCGATCTCGGAGACCGATTCGCCGCCGACAACGTCGATTTTGTACGTGTTGTAGAACGCGCGGATGACGTCGACGTCGGAACCGTATTTTTCGTCCATCGCTCGCAGAAGCGTCATGACCGGGAGCTTGCTGCTTTGGTCGATGCGAACGGTAACCGTTTCTTTACGGGAAATGTGGAATTCGATCCAGCTTCCGCGTTCCGGAATGATGCGGCAGCTGAAGCTCTTGCGGTCGAGTTCCGTTTCGGTGAGGAAGTCGACGCCCGGGCTGCGGTGCAATTGGCTGACGACGACGCGTTCGGCGCCGTTGATAATGAATTCGCCGCCGCCGAGCATGATCGGGAGTTCGCCGAGGAAAACGTCTTCTTCGATCGTGTCTTTTTCGCGAACGAGTCGCAGACGAACGCGGAGCGGGCGACCGTAGGTCAAACGCAGACGACGACATTCGTCCGGC
>JAZQAP010000438.1:0-1641 GCA_045545275.1 Thermoguttaceae bacterium
CTCGACCGCTCCGCCGCCGCGTTACTCGGAAGCGGCGCTGACTCGCGCCCTCGAAGAAAAAGGGATCGGTCGCCCCAGCACTTACGCGTCGATCATCGACGTCATTTTGAACCGCAAATACGTCTTCAAGAAGGGGAGCGCGCTCGTTCCGACTTGGACGGCGTTCGCGGTTTGCCGCCTCCTCGAAACGCATTTTCCGGAGCTGATCGACTACGGTTTCACCGCCGATATGGAAAACGAACTCGACGCGATCAGCCGCGGCGAACGGGAACGCTTGCCTTATTTGAAGGCGTTCTACTTCGGCGACCCGGCGGCGACGACCGACGAAAACGGCGTCGCGAAAGTCGACGCGTCGTTCCCCTTCCCGGCGTCGTTCGCGCTTGGATTAAAGAATTTGATTCAAAGCAAGGTCGACGAAATCGACGCTCGCGCCGTCAGCCAGTTTGAAATCGGAACGCCGGAAGCGAACGCCGACGGAACGCCCGCCGACCCGGTCGTTTTGCGCGTCGGTCGATACGGCCCGTTCCTCCAACAGGGCGAACGTCAAGCGAGCGTTCCGGAAGACCTTCCGCCGGACGAACTGACGCTCGCCAAGGCGCTCGAAATGTTGGCGAACGCCGAAAAGACGGACGACCCGCTCGGAATCTGCCCGGAAACCGGCAAACCGATTTATCTTAAAATCGGTCGTTTCGGCCCTTACGTCCAACGCGGCGACGCGGACGACGACGAGAAACCGCAAAACGCGTCCCTGCTTCGCGGGATGCAAGTCGGCGACGTCAACCTCGAAACGGCGTTGGCGCTCCTGAGCTTGCCGAAGACGCTCGGCGTCGACGCGGAGAACGGCGACGAGCCGGTCGTCGTTAGCAACGGTCGTTTCGGCCCTTACGTCAAGCGCGGGACGGAGTCGCGTTCGCTCCCGGCGGACGTTTCGCCGTTGGAAGTAACGCTCGAACAAGCGCTCGAGCTGCTCGCGAAGCCGAAATACGGCGGTCGCGGCGGCGCCTCGAAGAAGACGGAGCCGCTTCGTCTCTTCGAAAAATCGCCGGTTACCGGAAACGAAGTGCGCCTGATGCCGGGTCGTTTCGGCCCTTACGTTACCGACGGCGAAACGAACGCCTCGCTCCCGCGCGACCTGCCGACGGACGAGCTGACGTTCGAACGGGCGCTCGAGCTTCTCGCCGACCGCGCCGCGAAGGGAACGACGTCGCGCAAAAAGAAAGCGGCGAAAAAGACGACGAAAAAGGCCGCCGCCAAGAAAACGACGACCAAAAAAGCGACGAAGAAAGCCGCGTCGAAAGCCGACGCGACCGACGCCGAGTCGGACGAAGCGCCGGTCAAAAAGACGTCGCGCAAAACCGCCGTCAAAAAGACCGCGACGAAGAAAACCGCCGCCAAGAAAACGACCGCGAAAAAAGCGACGAAGAAAGCCGCCGCGTCGGACGAAGCGCCGACCGCGACGAGCGCCGCGAAGAAAACGACCGCCGCCAAGAAAACCGTCAAAAAGGCCGCGACGAAGAAAACCGCCGCGAAAAAGACGACGAAAAAAGCGGTCGCCGTTCCGGAACGTCTCAAACTGGAAGACTCCGCGTTCGACCCGAACGACGTCCCGTTCGACGTCGACTGATTTCGCCGCGACGCTCG
>JAZQAP010000439.1:0-5447 GCA_045545275.1 Thermoguttaceae bacterium
TTTTTTCAAAAAAATTTTTGCGAGACGCGCGCCGCCCTTCCGCTTCCCTTTTAAGCGAGGAATCCCCGATGACCGCCCCCAACGACGACCGTTTCGACTCTTTCCGCGAAGAATATCGTCGATTCGCCGACGCTTTCCAAAACGCCGGCGTTAGCGTTTCAGACAATTTTATCGCTAAGATTGTCAATATTTGCCCAAACGCTTCAGACAGCTTTATCGCTAAAATCGTCGACCTTTACCAAAGCGTTTCAGACGCTCTTATCGTCAAAATCGCCGCTCGCGGATATTTTGCCAGCTTAGAGCGTCGCGTTAAAGAAGAGCTAAGGGGCCAATTTGAAAATTTACAGAAACGGGAGCTCTCCAATTTACAGAAACGCGCGCTCCAAAATTTACTAAAACACGCGCTCCAAAATTGGTCGTTGCAAGAATCGTCAAACGCCTCGCCCCTTTCTTCCTCCTCTCCGTTCCGCCCTCAACGCACGCCGCCGAGCCAGTTTGAGCGATTTGCAATCGAGCGCCGAAGAAAACCGGTCGCAAGTTCGAAAATTAAGAAGCCGGGCCTTTCGCTTAAACGTCGCCCTCGCGTTAGACGCCGAACGAACGGGCGCTAACGTTCGCTCGGCGCAATCTTCGTTCGACCTCCGCTAACGCGTCGCCGGTTCGTCGGTCGCCGGTTCCGTTTTCGTCGCGTTATCGGCGAAAACCCGGATGCTGCGCGGGGTCATATAGAAACGACCGCCCGGCGCGAGCTGCAGTTCGTCCCGTTCCGAGTGCGTCGTCTCGGCGGTCAGCGTTTCCCCGGCGTCCGTTACCATCTCGACCCGCGCGAAATTCCCCGCCGAGTGAATCCGCGTTACCGTCGCCGGAAAAGAAAGCCGCCCTTCGCGACGCTGTTCCGAAATTTCAAAATCGTGCGGTCGAATGAAAATCGTCGCGGCCGTTTTCGCGTCCGCAATTTGACTTTTTGCGAAATTCCGTCCTTCAAACTCCATTTCCGGCGCCGCGCCCTCGCAGTCGCCGATGCTAACGCGCCCCTGCGCCAAGCGTCCGCGGAATTGGTTGACTTGGCCGAGGAAATTCATCACAAAGGGCGTTTGCGGCGAATGGAAAACCTCGTCCGGCGTCCCGAACTGCTCGATTTTGCCGCGATTCATCACCGCGACGCGGTCGGCGAGCTCAAGCGCTTCGTCTTGGTCGTGCGTTACAAAAACGCTCGTTAAATGAATTTCGTTGTGCAAACGCCGCAACCAAGCGCGCAACTCGACCCGAACCTTGGCGTCGAGCGCGCCGAACGGTTCGTCGAGGAGCAAAATTTGCGGTTCGACCGCCAACGCCCGCGCCAACGCGACGCGCTGCCGCTGTCCGCCGGAAAGCTGCGACGGATAACGCCCCGCCAAATTGTCGAGTTGGATCATATGCAACAGCGATTCGACTTTTTCGCGAATTTGCGCCTTCGACGGTCGCGTTCGACGCGGCTTCACCGTCAAGCCGAAAGCGATGTTGTCGAAAACGGTCATCTGCCGGAAAAGCGCGTAATGCTGGAAAACGAACCCGACGCCCCGTTCGCCGACCTTTTTCTTGTCGACCTGCGCGCCGTGAAACAGCACCGGGCCGCTCCCGACGTCGGGCGTCTCCAAGCCGGCGACAATGCGAAGAAGCGTCGTCTTCCCGGAACCGGACGGTCCGAGAAGCGCGACCAATTCGCCCGCGTCGATCCGGACGCTAACGTCGTCCAACGCTTTAAAACTGCCGAACGATTTCGTTATATTTTGAACTTCGATCCCCATCTTCGCCTCGACGCTTCTTTAATTTCGCGACGGTTTTGTCGATTACTCTTAATTTTCCGCTTTTGCCGACCGCGTTAAACGCCGCCGTTACCATTTCGACGGTCGAACCGACGTTAAAATCGCCGCCGACGTTATTCCTCGCTCGCGCGCCCCATTTTCCATTCCAAAAGGGCCTTCGCGACCAACGTTAAAATCGCCGCCGCCGCCAAAAGGGACGCGACCGCGAACGGCTCCGCGCCCTGCGCGTAACTTTGCTGCAAATCCTCGATGTGCAACGGCGCCGTGTTCGTTTTCGCCACCTTCCCGGCGACGACCGAAACCGCCCCGAATTCCCCCATCGCCCGCGCGTTGCAGAGAATCGCCCCGTACAGAAGCGCCCATCGAACGTTCGGGGCCGTTACCCGCCAAAAAATTTGCCAACCGTTGGCGCCTAACACGCGCGCCGCCTGTTCCTCCTCCGTCCCCTGCGCTTCCATCACCGGAATCAGCTCGCGCGCGACAAAAGGAAACGTTACGAACACCGTCGCGATAACGACGCCCGGCGTCGCAAAAATTACTCGGATATTATGATCCATCAACCAACGCCCAAACGCCGAGTACGAACAGAAAATAAAGAGGAAAAGCAACCCCGCGATGACAGGCGAAATAGCGAAAGGCAAGTCGATTAGCGAAATTAGGAAACCTTTGCCCCAAAATTGGAATTTGCCGACGCACCAAGCCGCCGCCAAACCAAAAATAACGTTCAACAAGACCGAAAAGAAGGCGGCGATAAACGTCATTTTCATCGCGCGCATTGTGTCTTTGTCGACCAACGCCCGCCAAAAGACCTCCGCGCCGTCCGCAAGGGCTTCGTAAAACACGCAAATTAACGGCAAAAGAAGAAAAAACGTTAAAAACGCAAAAGTCGCGGCGACCAAAAGAACGCGCGCCCAAATCGGCTCGGTCGTCGCTCGACGCACCGCGTGAAAATGCGCTTTATATTCCGCTTTTTCCGCGGATCGACGTTCTTTTTGATTATCGCAACTCATTTGAATCGTTTTTCGCCGCTACGCGCCGCTTCCTTGAATGTCAACGTCGTCGAACCGCCGCTCTTTCCGCAATCTTCCGAGCGACCCGTTTCTCCATTTATCGACGAGACGCGCGGTAAAATTAAAGGAAAGACGTCGAAATCGGCAAATTGCTGAAAATATTTTCACTATTTATAAACCAAAAATATTTTTTGTTTGATAAAACGACATTATTATATGAATAAAATCCTTTTATTTCAGAGGCTCAATATACAGACCAACATTCGTTTTATATTTACTTAATCAAAAAAAAACGCGACTCGGAACAACGCCGAGCCGCGTTTCTTATGCTTTCGTTTTCGTCTTCGTTAACGCGCTTCTCAAAACGCTAAAAAGCGGCGCCGTTTGGCAAATTCGGCGCGACCGCTCCGCTTCCCCCGGCGCCCAAAGGCGGCAAAACCGGAACCAAGCCTTGCGGAGCCGCCGGAGTATTCGGCGTTTTCGACGCTTTCGGCAAATTCGGCGCGACCGCTCCGCTTCCCCCGACGCCCAAAGGCGGCAAAACCGGAACCAACTCGCCCGGCCCGTCGACGTCGTCCGGACGCACATACGTCAACTTATTTTCAACGCGAATCACGTCGGGTTCGGTCAACAAAACCCTCCCGGCCGCTTCTCTCGCGCTCGGGGTCGGCACGATCCCGCGAACCGTCGCGACGCCGTCCCGATACTCGACCGAAATAGGCGACAACGGATTAACCGCCGGCGTTTGCAAAAGAAGCGTCGTCAAACGTTCTTGATAAGCGCGTCGTTTTTCTTCCGGCGAAGGCGCGAGCGACGCAAGTTCGAGCGACGGCGCGAGCGGAGCGCCGACCGGAGCCAAGGACGCGCCCGCGAATTCGGAACGCAAAACGCCGTCCAACTCCACCCAATTTCGAGCGTCGGGCCGTCGCTCTCCTTCTCCGAACCGCCCGCTTCCGGACGACAAATCGAACGGAACGGTCGGGAAATCGGCGAGCGGAGCGCGTCCGCGCATCCAGATCGTCGCCGGATCGTATTCGCCGCCCGCCGGAAGCCCCGGTTCGATTCCGCCGACGGCGCCCGCGTTCGGATTCGTCAAAACGGCGTTTTGCGCCGCCGCCAATTCCGCTCGACGCGCCGCCTCGATCTCTTCGGCGGTTCGCCCGTACCGAACGCCGCGCCTCGCTTCGGCCAACGAAATCGACTTCGGCTCCTTCGCGACGACCGGTTGCGGACGGTCGTCTTTTCCCGTTCTCAAACCGGCGTCGCGTTCCGCTTGCGCTACTCGATTTTTCGCGCGTTGAATTTCGTTTCGCCAATAAAAAAGTTCGTAGTTTTGTCGACTGCGAAACTCGCTCGCGCCGCTAAACCGCCCGCCGCCGCGATTCGCGTCGACGCCGACGACGTTTCCGGCGCTCCCGCGAACGACGCCGGCGGAAAAACGCGATTCTTCCGAATTTAACGCCGGTCTCGTCGCGCCGTCGTACCGCTTTCCGCTAAAACGCCCGTTCGGTTGCGTCGAATCTAACAAAGAGCCCGCGCCGCGTTCCTCCGTCGCCGTCGAGATTTGCCCCCAAACGACGTTCCGCTCGCTCTTCGTCAAAACCGGCAGGATCGCCGCGATCGTTAAAATCGACGCCGCGCGGCTAGCCCAACGTCTCGCTTTTCCCATTTGACGCTTTTGTCGCCGTTCCACTTGCCGTTCCTTTCGCGTTCGAGCGGCGCCGATCGAACGACCGACGCTTTCTATTCTCTCTATGCTAACAACGTCGCCGTTTGCGACGCGCCGGTCGACTTTGCCGCTTCCGCCGATTTTTTCAGGTTCGACGATTTTTCCGGTTTCGACGACCGCTTTTACGTTCCTTCGTTTCCGTTGCATCGTTTCTTTTCTTTCGCGACGTCGATCGTCGGCGTTTCCTTACTATTCTACCGATTCTCTCTATTTTTTTCAATCGGCGCGTCCTTTTCGTCGCGCGCCGTAAAAATATTTCCATTATCGAGAATAAAGAAATTACGGCGGTTAAACCGATAACGTCGACCGGGCGAAACGCGTTAAGATTTCCGACTTTTCCTCGTCGTCGGTTCGACCGCTTCGACGCTTTTCGGTTTATCGGCAAGTCGACGCGACGCCTTCAGCTTTTCCTTCTTCGCGACGCCGTCTTCAATCCGCCGACTTTTCCGACCTTTCTATTCGACGCGCGCTCCCCTTCCCTTATTTCAGCTATTTCCCAAACTCGAAAAAATTCCCGCGCTTCGTCTCTCTTTTCTAAAGCGCCCAATATTTCTCGCGACTCCCTTTAAAACGATCTCGTTTTTTCCTTCGCGCCGTCTTGACGCCGAGAAAAAAACGTTAAAATGATTAAAATAAGGAAATTTGACGCTCGCGTCTTAAATTACGCGACCTGTATAACCGTTAAAATTTTCCACTAAACGCCGCCGCGACGAAAAAAATTTCCAAAAAACGCGCGACGCCGAGCGATTAGCGGCAACTATTTATTTTGTTAAGACGTAAACACCGACAAGAGTTTCCCAATGACCGTTAACGCCGCGCTTTCCCCTTTCGCCTCCGACGCTTCGTCCGCCGAGAACGCCCGCTCCGGTTCGCTCCCGAGCGGCGCGCCGGTCGCGTCGCGCG
>JAZQAP010000440.1:0-1900 GCA_045545275.1 Thermoguttaceae bacterium
CGTCTCGCGTCGCGTCGGCGGTCGACGACGTTCGCTCCGGCGAAACGGAGCGTTAACGGCGCTCGGCGGGCGTTTCCGGTTCGCCGTCGGTTTTTTCTTCCGGCGCGGCGGCTTCTTCGACTTTTTCCTCCGCTTTGTCGACGGCGGTTTCCGCTTTTTCCTTAGCGGCGTCGGCTTTTTCCTCCGCTTTTTCGACCGCTTCGCGCGCCTCTTGTTTCGCGTTTTCGAGGTTGGCTTCCGCCTTTTCGACCGCTTCTTGCGCTTTTACCTCCGCTTTTTCGGCGGATTTTTGCGCGGCGTCGTCGGCGACGTCTCCGGCGCCCGTTTGAAGAGCGTTCGCGGCGTTGGCGACGCCTTGCGCGCCCTTTTCGACGACGCGAGCCGCTCCGCCTTTAACGGCGTTCGCCGCGTCGGCGACCGCTTGCGCGCCCGTTTGCGCCGCGTCGACCGTTCGATTCTTAACCGTTTCGGCGACGTTTTCCATCGCGGCGTCGACTTTCGCTTCGCGCTTCGGATCGGAGAGCGGAGCGGCGCCGGCGACGATCTCTTCGGACGCGACGATCGAAAGTTCTTCCGGCGCGCGTTGCGGCGGAGCGACGAGCCCGTTTTGTGTCATAAAGGGCGGAATCTGCACCGCGTCGACGACGTAAACGACGCCGTTGACGCAAGGAACGTCTTTGCGAACGAACGACGCGTCGCCGTATTTTTCGGACGAAGTCGCGATCGAAGTCGCCGGAACGACGCAAGTTTTAAGTTCGGACGGGCTCGCCAACTCCTTCGAAGAGAGCGTTTCCGGCGTCATATGGTAAAGCAGAACCGCGGAGAGCGCCGCGCGGTCGCCGGAGATTTTCGCCAAGCGGTCTTGCGGAATCTTCGCGAACGCTTCGTTCGTCGGAATGAAGACGGTGAAAGGGCCGTCTTTCGCCAAAACCGTCGTCATTCCGGCTTTGTCGACCAAATCGACGAACGTCGAACATTCCGGGAAAGAGGCGGCCGTCTTCAAAATATCCTTGCGACGTTGCATCGTCGCCCAAAGCAACGCGCCGAGCGCCAGCGCGAAAACGAGCGCGATCGCCGGCCAATTGCGACAACAAGACCGAGGGTGTTCGTTGATTTCCGTTTTTTTCATTGGGTTTCCTTTCTGTAGGCTAAAAACGTGGCGACATCGGCGTCGCGCGTCTTGGAAAAAGAGACGACTTGAAGATAAAATAGATTCGTTACGGCAAAATAGGTAAAATGTGTAAAATTTCTAGAACGCGAAAACCAAAAAAAATAAGAAAAAAAAGAAAAAAAGGAGCTTTTCGTCGACTATAGAGGTTGGCAAGACGCCGACGATTGTTTAAAATAAAGAGCATAAGGCGCTTCGCGAAAACAAAACGAAAAAATGCGCGAGCGAAGAGCGGTAATTAGGATAAATTACGGTGCGGAGAATAAAACGTCGAGCAACGTCGTTGGACGCGCGAAGATTTTGTTCGTCGCGCTTTTCGCGAAGCGTTTTTTCCAAATTGAGTTAACGTTTGAGTAAAAAACGGAAAATATCGATCGCGGAAGGTTAAAGACCGCTTTTTGATGTTGACGTCGGCGTTAAAATAGGTATAATTAGCGTTGCGCGAAGGATTGGCAAAACGTTTGTTTTGGATAAAATTGCGGCGTTGCGTAAAAAAGGAATAACGCGTAATGTTTGCGGCCTCAAAACGACGCGAACCGAAATTTTGCGAAAGACGCGACGACAACGTTTGTCGTTCGGCGATTTGTTTCAAGTCGACGAACGTTAACCGTTGATTTGCGCGTCGACGACGTTGGACAAAGGAACCGTAAGCGTTGCCCGTCGCGTTGAGCGAAAGGCGCGTCGACGGTTTGAACGTTTGAGGAGATCGGCGCCGACCGTCGTCGGGCGTTT
>JAZQAP010000441.1:0-3601 GCA_045545275.1 Thermoguttaceae bacterium
CCTGAAAAAGCCCAGTCGATTTTGACCGGCGACGGCGAATTGACCCCGGGCGAAACGGCGAACGTCGGCGAATTCGACTTGAACGCCGACGAACCGGCGGCTGAAGAAGCTCCGGCGGCGGAAGCGACCCCGGCGGAAGAAGCTCCGGCGGCTGAAGCGGCCCCGGTTGAAGAAGTCCCGGCCGAATGATTTTGGACGACTAAACCCGACTAACGAAGCGCCGTCGATTCGCGTCGACGGCGTTTTTTATTTCTTGGTTCGCGCGATGGAGGCGGAAAAGAAGCGCGACGCCGAACCTTCGTCGTTTGACGGTAAACAAAGAAAAACGTTGCGTAAATAGGCGTCGACGGAGGAAAAGGGAGAACGTCGGTCAAGAAGCGGCGATAGAGAAAAAGGGGAAAACGTCGACTAAGCCTCGTCGACGGAGGAAAGGGGAAACGTTGGTCAAGAAGCGGCGATAGAGGAAAGGGGAAAACGTCGACCAAGCCTCGGCAAAAGAGGAAAGGAAAAGATTCGGGCAAGATACGGCGGCGGAGAAAAAGGGAAAGCGTCGGTCAAAGCGGCGAAAAGGGGCGCGTCTCAATCAACGCGCCAAGTCGGCGGCGCGAAAAGAGAAAATAAGACGGGAACGGTTGAGTTTAGCGATTTTAACGCCCCGCGTCTCGGCGTTTAGGAACGCGGATGACAGCGGCGATGCGTTTCGCGGAGGCGCGTCATATCGACCCGCGTGTAAATTTGCGTCGTCGCGATACTTTCGTGTCCGAGCATTTCTTGCACTTGACGCAAGTCGGCGCCGCCTTGAAGAAGGTGCGTCGCGAAGCTGTGTCGCAGCGCGTGCGGGCTGATCGTCGGCGGCGCCCCGACGCGGAGCGCGTACTTTTTGACGAGTTCCCAAAGCGCTTCCCGACGCATTCGGCGTCCGCCGCGCGAAACAAAAGCGAACGGCGATTCGAGCGGTCGAACCTCCCGACGACGGCGACGCCCGGCTCGACGCGGCGAGGGTTCGGCGGTTTCGAGCGGTTCGGCGTTTGCGTCGGAAAGGGACGGCGCGTTAAAATCGGCGTCGTCGTTAAAATCGGACGCGACGGCGAGCGTTTGCGCGTCGAAACGGAACTCGGCGTCCGCTTCGTTCGGCGGCGTCGGCGGAAGATGGGCGGCTTCTTCGCGACGGCGTTCGCGGTCGACTCGACGCGCGGCGGCGAGGAGAAGTTCCGAACGCGGGCCCGCCGTCCAAGCGAGGAAAGCGGAAATCGCGCCGTCGCCGAGCGGGACGATTCGCTCTTTCGAACCTTTCCCGAAACAACGGCAAGCGCGGCGGTCGAGCCAAACGTCGTCAAGACGCAAGTTAACGACCTCCGACGCGCGGCATCCGGTCGCGTAACAAAATTCTAAAATCGCTCGGTCTCGAACCCAAAGCGCGTCCGTTTCCGGGCGCGGCTCGACGAGCAAACGCTCGACTTGGCCCGGCGTCAACGTCGGCGGGACGCGATCCCAATTCTTTTGCGTCCCGAGGAGCGCCGCCGCGTTGCGCCGAAGAACGCCCTCCGTTTGCAGATAACGGAAGAAGACGCGAAGCGACGTCAAACGCCGCGCCAACGACGCCGGCGTCAAGTTTTCGGCGCGCGACGCCGCGGCGTAATCGGCGAGGTCTTGAACCGAAAGCGCCGGAATCGAACGGTCGCCGAGCCAACGGTAAAAGGCGATCAAGTCCGAGCGGTACGCGAAGCAGGTGTTCGGCGCCAACTGTCGTTCGTTCGCGACGTACTCGAGGAACGAGCGAAGCCAAGAGCGTTGCGACGGTTGCAACGCCGCGACGCGCGGTTTCAGTTGACGACGAGGCGGGGACATTTAAACGAGCGTGCGAAATTTAAAAAACGACGTTGGAATCGGAAATCGGCGGGTTAAACCGGCGGCGGCGAACGCGAGAAAGTCGCGACCGTCGCCGGGAAAGCGTTAAAATCCTTAAAACCGGCGGCGGCGAACGATAACGAAAGCCGCGACCGCCGTCGAACCGAACGTTGAAAACGTTAAAATCGTTAAAAACGGACGATTCGGGCGGCGTCGAACGAGAAAAAGTCGCGAACGACGTCGGTTTTAGCGTTAAAATCGTTAAAAACAGGACGAACGAAGGGACGGATTAAGCGTCGAAACGGTGTTCGTAGGACGGCTGGTCGCCGCGCCCGTCGACGACGATTCGATCGGAATGGAGTTCGACGAAAGCGAACGCGTTCGGCTTCGCTTCGACGACGCCGCGGAAGGTAACGTGCGCGACGTTCTTGCGGACGCCGTATCCGCCTTCGTGCAAGTGCCCGGCGAAAAACGCTTTAACGCAAGAATGACGGTCGAGAATCTCCAAAATCGCCGGGCCGTTCCAAGTCGAAACGCCGAGCGCCGTAAAGTAAACGTCGAGGTTCGGGAGCTTCGCCGCAAATCCGCGTTTTTCAAGCGAACGGGTCTGCGCGTAAAGCGGGAAGTGCGAGCAAACGACCGCTTTTTCGCCGTTTTTCTCGGCGTCGGCGAGGCGTTCGTCGAGCCAACGGAGCCGCGCGTCCGAAACGGCGCCGTTCCAAGACGCCGGGGCCGAACCGTTCGGAAGCCGGGTCGCTTCGCGGAGACGCTTCGCTTCGGCGCGCTCCGCGTCGGTCGACGCGGCGTATTCGCTGATTTCGTTGCCGTTCAAGACGACGAAACGCCAACGGTTCGCCGCGTCGTCCGGGTCGACGACGGTAAAATCGTAATAACCGTTATTTCCGGCGTTAAAATCGGCGGGAACGGACTTTTTCCGCTCGTCCGGGACGCCCCAGTCGTGATTGCCGAGGACGTGCCGCCAGACGACGCCCGCTTTTTCCGAAACGTCGATTAGCTCTTGAACGGCGAGATAATTTTTCAGCCCGCCGTCGGTCGCGTCGCCCAACTGCAGGACGAACGGAACCTTTTCGGCGGCGAACGTTCCGGCGGCTTCTAAAAATTTGCCGATCGAGGCGCGGTACGAGCGCCCGATCGCGTCGTCTCGGTCGGCGTATTGAACGTCGGCGATCGCTCCAAAACGAATCATCGGCGGACTCCTCGCCGGGATATAGGGAAGATGGGAAAAAGCGGGAAGTTAGAGGACGTAAAACGGCGAAACGGGCGGCGGCGAAAAAAACTCGCGCCGACGCGGCGCCGCGCTTTTATTATACCCGAAACGGCGCGATTTGTCGGCGGGCGCGTTCGGAAAAATAAACGTTTTTTTTCGGAAAAGAAGTAAGGAAGGGCGATAAAATCGGACGTGTTAAGCGCGGAGAAATAGACAAGAAAGGAAAAACGCTCCGTTTGTTCCGGAAATAAGAAGCAAACGGAGCGGAAAAAAGGAGCGCGGAACGAACGCCGCCGCGAACGAACGACGTTTGTTTCGAAAACCGATTAACGTTGCAACGCGGCGCCTTCGGCCGATTCGGCGACTTGCGAATCGACGGGGCTTTCGACCGGATTTTCGGCGACGCGCGGCGCGTCGTCGGCGGAATCGGTCGCGCCGGGACGGTAAACGGCGAGTTCGTCGACGCCGTCGCCGTTGAAGTCGCCGACGACCGGAACGTCGCCCGCTTGCCCAAAACGAATCGAC
>JAZQAP010000442.1:0-13857 GCA_045545275.1 Thermoguttaceae bacterium
AACGAACGCTTAACCGCCTTCGTCCGCGCCGAACCCCGACTTTGACGAAACGTCGGCCCGAAGTTCCCGCGACGGACCGTTCGAGCCGACGTTTTTTGCGCCCCGATTTCCTCGAAACGTTCGTCTTCTCCGGTCGAACGCGTCTCGTTTCCCTTTAAAATTGAAATAAGGCCCCCCGATGCCGATTTACGAATATCAATGCCGACGTTGCGACGCGGTTTTCGAAGCGCTCGTTTTCTCGTCGACCAAACCGACCTGCCCGGAATGCGGAACGGAAGAAATTTCCCGCTTGATGAGCGCGCCCGCTTCGCCCCGTTCGGACGCGCCGTCGACTCCGTGCGGCGGCGACTGCGGCGCTCCGCGTTCCTGCTGCGCCGGCGGGTGTTGCCCGCATAATCATTAGTCGCGCCGTTTCGAAAAACGCCCAGTATTGCCCTATAGTATTAATGACAAAAACGCCGCCTCGAATCGTTTCGAAGCGGCGTTTTTTTGTCGAGCGTTCGACGGCGAACGTTCGCGTTAACTTAGAGCGAGTTTTCCTCGTAATCGTCGAACTCGCTCTTCGGCGCCGGGAAGAGCATGCAGAGTCCGACGCCGCCGAAGTACAACACGATCAAACACGCCAACATAAAGAGCATGCTCCACGGGTCCGGCGGAGTGATCAACATCGCGACGCAGGCGACGCTGAAAATCGCGACGCGCCATTTTTCCATATAAATTTGCACCGTAAAAATACGCAGACGTTCGAGCACGAACATTGCCAACGGAAGTTGGAACGCGAGCCCGAAAGCGACCGGAATCAGGAGCGCGAAGTTCAACCATTCGCTAATCCGCGCGTCCGGTTCGATGTTCATTCCGGCGTTAAAACGGAAGAGGAACGACAGCACGAACTCGAACACGACGAAAAACGCCAACGAAAACCCCGCTAAAAAGAGGAGAACGCTAAGCGGAAGAAAACGGTACACGTATTTTTTTTCGCTCGGGTAAAGTCCGGCGCCGACGAAGCGCCAAAAGTAATAAAAGACGCCCGGGCTCCCCAACACGACGCCGAGAAAAATCGCCGTCTTTAAGAAAATCAAAAACGACTCTTGCACCGACAGCGAGCGCGCTTTCGTTCGCGGGTCGTCGGCGATTTTTTCCCAAAGGATGACGGAGACCGGCTCGTTCGGGTCGACGCCGCTTAAAGACGTTTGCGTCGGCAAGACGTTCTTAAAACGGGCGAAGTTGTCGACTTCCTCCAACTTCGCGAGGCGTTTCGTCTCGTACTCCGGTCGCGAAAAAGTCGTCGTCGCCGCGACGCCGGAGCCGCGCAACGTTTCCAAATCTTGCGGGAAGACGTAAAACGTCTTCGCCGTCATTCGAAGCTTGCTCGGAAGCGCCGCGACCTCTTCGGAATAACCGAGTTCCAAAAGTTCGCGTTGTTTTTTCGCCAACAACTTTTGCGATTGCAGAATATGATAATTTTCGAGCGATTTTTTCAACGGGCGCTGCACGTAATCGACCGCCATTGTCGCCATCGACGGCGCGAACCCGAGCGGAATCACCGAAATCAGGAGGCCGACGACGACGCACATAATCGCGCCGATCATGCAAACGCGCAGTTCGTCCAAGTGTTCCAAAAAGGACATCGACGACTGGTTGAACAAATCCTCGTCTTTTTTTGTTCGGGGCATTGGAAGACCGTTCAAAGGTAAAAGGGAGAAAACAGCGCGCGGACGCCGATTTTACCGCGTCCGCGCGATCGCTAAACTTTCTTCAGTATACCGCAAAGCGCCCCGTTTGACAAGGGAAAAACCGCTTCAAGTCGCGTTAAACTGGAAAAAGCGGGCAAAACAGGCAAAATAATCGTTACTTTATCGCGCTTCGCCGCTTCTCTTCCGTTCCTTCGCCGCTCCGATTTCGCCGATTACGACAATTTCGCCGGTTTGGGAAGCGATTCCAACGCCGTTTGGAACGGAAAAAATTCCCGTTGGCAAAAGGGGCCAAAAACGTTACCATACCGACGCCGAGCGCCGAACCGCGCGCCGATTTTCCCAATTTTTATTTTTTATCCCGTTTACGCCGCTCCGATGCCCCTTTCCGCTCCTTTCAACGCGTATTTTTCCGCGAACCGTCCGTTTTTTCTCGTCGACGTTTTCCCGTCGTCGGCCCTCGAACGAGCGAAAATCGCCGCCGCGTCGGAACTTCCCGTTTTTATCTCGGGCGAACGGGGAGTCGGCAAAGAAACGCTCGCCCGCCTGATCGCCGCGACGTCGGAACGCTCGCAAAAGCCGTTCGTCAAAATCCGCTGCGACCGCCTTTCGCCGCGCCAAACGGCTTCCCTCTTGACCGTTCGTTCGGACGACGCGTTAAATTCGGCGCTTTACGCAACTTCGGCAAACGCCGCGGACGTTTCGACCGTCGCGCTCGACGACGCTTGGGCGGAGGCGGTCGGCGACGGCGTTCTATATTGGGCGGAGGTCGACGCGCTTCCGGCTCGCGCTCAACGGCGTTTGGCGACGCTCCTTGCGGAAAACGCCGCGCCGTTCCGTTCGATTCTCGGCTCCTCGCGTTCGTTCGTCGACGCGGCCCGCGACGGCGCGTTCGTCCCGGAGTTTGAAGCGGTTTTAACGGCTTTTCCAATTTTTCTACCGTCGCTCTCCGCTCGACGCGCCGAAATCGCGACGCTCCTGCCGCCGTTTCTGCGCGACGCGGCGAACCGACTCGGCGTTTTGCCCCTCGTTCCGACCGAACGCGATCTCGCCGTCGCGTCAAAAATCAATTTCCGTCAAAACCTTCGCGATTTGCAACGTTATTGCGAAATCGCGACGATTCAAGGCGACTTCCCGCGAACGCTTCCCGCCTCCGACGCGTCCTTGGCGAACCTTGCAACCGACGCAAACCGACAAATCGAGCAAAAAACGCAAACTTTAACGCCGAATCGCCGCGACGAAGACGCCGAACCGACGTTAACGAAAGAAAATTTCCCGACGCTCGACGCCGCCGCGAAAGCGCACGTCGTTGCCGCGCTCCGCTTGACCGGCGGAATCGTCGAAGGCCCGTCCGGCGCCGCCGCGTTGTTGGCGATCAACCCGCACACGCTCCGCTCGCGAATGCGCAAACTCGGTCTCGACTGGGCCAAAATCCGCGACGAAGCGCAATAATCGCGCCGTTATCCCGTTATCGTTTCACAACTTCCGTCCGTTCCGCTCGACGCGTTTCCCCGTTGCGAAAAGACGCGGCCCCTTGAAAATTTTGCCAAAAACGATACAATCGTTATCGAAGCGTCGACGACGCGCGTTTGCGTTTCGCGATTCTATTTTCGCGTTCGTCGTTCGCCTTTACTCGAAGGAACCCCCGATGAAATTGAATCCCAACGTTGTTTTTCGCCAAGACGAACCCGGCGTCGCTCTCCTTTACGTTCCGCAAACCTGCGCGCTTAACGGCGCCGGAATCGCGCTTTGGAAGGCGCTCGAAGCGGGCGCGGACAAAGCCGGGCTAGTCGCCGCGTTGAAAGAGACGTTCGAAGTTTACCCCGACGACGCGACGCTCGAACGGGACGTCGACGCGTTCCTCGCCGAACTCTTGCAACAAGGGTTTCTTATCCAAGAAGACAACGACGTTTGAGGTTCGCCCCGTTTCGTCGTTTTGCTTAACTTCCCCAACCTCTCCAACTTGCCGATCGCCGCCTTAAGGAGCGTTCCCATGCGACGTTTTTCTTTCGTCCCCGACTTTTCGCCCTCTCGCCGACTCTTCGCGAAGCGGTTAAGCGCCGCGTTCGCCGGAGCGTTCGTCGTCGGGCCGCGCCTCTTCGCTCAAGACGCCGCGCCAAACGCCGCGTCGAAACCGATCTTCGTCCGCAAGGGCGCCGACCCTTGGATTCTCGAGTTCCGCGGCAAGTACATTTGGAGCCAATCGAACAACCCGACGCGTCAAATCGTCCTCTCGATCGGCGACACGCCGGACAAGCCGGGCCGCCCGCGCCCCGTTTGGACCGCGCCGGAAAAGGGCCCGTACTCCCGCGAACTTTGGGCGCCGGAAATTCACTTTATCGACGGTCGCTTTTACATCTACTTCGCGGCGGACGACGGCGCCAATAAGAACCACCTAACTTACGTTCTCGTCTCGGAAAACGACGACCCGTTCTCGGAGTACCGCCTCGAAGGCCCGCTTTACACCGGTGACGACTTCGAAGGAAAAACGAACAACCGTTGGGCGATCGACGCGACGCTTTTCGAACATAAGGGAAAGCGTTACTTGATTTGGTCCGGTTGGGAAGACGACCGCGATATTCAGTACTTGTACGCCGCTCCGATGAAGTCGCCGACGGAAACCGCCGGGCCGCGCGTCAAACTTTGCGACAACGCCGACTTCCTTTGGGAACGGGTCGAGGAACGCCTCGGAACGCGCGGTCTCAACGAGGGCCCGGAACTCGTCGTCGCGCCGAACGGTCGAACGTTCGTCTCGTATTCCTGCGGCGCGAGTTGGCTTCCGACTTATAAAGTCGCGCTCCTCGAGTTTGTCGGCGACGTCCCGCTCGACCCGGCTTCTTGGCGCAAGCTCGACAAGCCGTTCCTGCAGAGCGACGAAAACCTTTTCGGCGTCGGGCACGGTTCGTTCGTCCGCGACGCGAACGGTCGAACGCTTTACTTCTATCACGCGAAACTCGACCGCTCGCCCGGTTGGAACCGCGCCGTTTACTATCGCCCGGTCGAATTCGACGCCGACGGTTTGCCGCGTTTGAAGTAACGCCGTTCCTCTAAATTGCGCAAACCGCCGATTTTAACGCCGTACCCGCGTTCAAGTCGGCGTTTCCCCAACGCAAAAACGACGGTCGCCCGTTTGGACGCGCCGTCGTTTCGCTATTTCTTGCCTAATTTTAACGAATTTCCCGTTTTTGCCGCGTTTAGAGTCGCCAGTAAAGATACCCGGCGCGTTCGTATTCGTCGCGGTCGAGAAGGCCTTTCAAGTCGAGAAGCGTTTTGACGCCGCCGCCGAAAAAGCCCGCGATCTCCGCTTCGGTCAACGCCGCGAACTCGCGATGCGCGACGGCCAACACGACCGCGTCCATTTCCCGAACGTCGGCCAAATCGACGAACTCAACGCCGTACAACGCCCGCGCTTCGTCGGCGTCGGCGGTCGGGTCGGCGACGACCGGCTCGATCCCGTATTCGCGCAACTCTTTAACGACGTCGAAAACCTTCGTGTTCCGCGTATCCGGACAATTTTCTTTGAAAGTGAACCCAAGAATCGCGACGCGGGCGCCCTTAACCGTTTTATCCGTTTTAATCAAATTTTTGACGAGATTTTCCGCGACGTAACGCCCCATATCGTCGTTGACGCGCCGCCCGGCCAAAATAATTTGACTTCGATACCCGACTTGCTCCGCCTTGTACGTCAAGTAATAAGGGTCGACGCCGATGCAGTGTCCGCCGACAAGCCCGGGGGTAAACTTCAAGAAATTCCACTTCGTCCCGGCGGCCTCCAAGACCGACTTTGTGTCGACGCCGAGTTTGTTGAAAATAATCGACAACTCGTTCATAAAGGCGATGTTAATATCGCGCTGGCAGTTCTCGATCACCTTCGCCGCCTCCGCGACTTTGATCGACGGCGCCCGGTAAACGCCCGCCTCGACGACGAGTTCGTAAACTTTCGCGACGACGTCGAGCGTCTCCGCGTCCATTCCGGAAACGATTTTGACGATATTTTCGAGCCGCCGCTCCTTGTCGCCCGGGTTGATGCGCTCCGGAGAATAGCCGACCTTAAAATCGACGCCGCAACGCAAACCGGATTCCCGCTCTAAAATCGGAACGCAAACGTCCTCGGTAACGCCGGGATAAACGGTCGACTCGTAAACGACGACGCTTCCGGGCGTTAGGTTGCGCCCAAGAATGCGGCTCGCGCCCTCGACCGGCGCCAAATCGGGCGTGTGATCGTCGCGAACCGGCGTCGGAACGGCGACGACGTGAAATTTCGCTTCGCGGAGCTTCGTTTCGTCGGCGGTAAACTCGACGGTCGTCGCTTTCAGCGCGTCGGCGCCGACTTCGTTCGTCGGGTCGATTCCGGAGCGGTAAAGCGCGATTTTCTTCGCGTTAATATCGAACCCGACGACCTTGGCCTTTTTCGCGAACGCGACCGCGATCGGCGTCCCGACGTATCCGAGCCCGATCAGCGAAATCTTTTCCTCGCCGTCGACGATTTTTCGATACAACGCGTTCATATCGCCCGTTTTCCTTCTTTTGCGCAATTTTTCGGAGCCGCCGCCGAACGTTCCGCGACGCCGCCGAATTATTAGTTTTATAATATTTTGCCTATAAAATAATAAAATTTTTTATATTATCGAAAAATTCCTATTTTCTCTTGCGCGATTTTCCCGCGACGGTCAAAAAACGCCCGCAAAATCCTTCCAATCCCTCCTCAACGCCAAAACGACGCCGCCCGCCGTCCCGCTTTCGCCGGTCGACGTTCGCCGTCGTTTCGTTTTTTCGCGCTCAATTTTCAAACGTCGTTCGAAAAGCGCGCCGCTTTCGCCCGTTTATTAAAGCGTCAACTTCCAAGGTTCGCGGTACGGAACGCCGAGGAGTTCGTTCGCCGCTTCGTCGTTGGTAATCCGTTCGTTTTCGGCGTCCCACTCGAGCCGCAACCGCGTTTTCAGCGAAATATTCGCCAAATGGCTCATCGTCGTGCTGAGGTGCGCCTCCTCGACGTCGGTATTCGGCGTTTTGCGCGACCGCATGCAGTCGAGGAAGTTTTGCGCGTGAGCCGCCGTCGCGTCGAGATTCATTTGCGCGGCGCCTTCGATCGCGATCGTTTCCTCCGCCGCGCGCGGCTCCTTCGTTTGGAACTGCCCCGGTTTCTCCGGTTTGATCAGGAGGCGATTGTCGTAAATATAGCCGGTGCCTTGCGTTCCGCGGAACTCGACGTATCCGAGCGCGCGGAAATTTTCGTCGGTCGCCATAATCGGGTTCCCGTTCCCTTCGAAGTGGTTGAAGGTCGCCAAGCGGCCCGACGCGAACTCGAAGCAAACCGCCATCGTGTCCGGAATGGTTCGGTCGTCGTCGACGACGAACTTCCCGCCCATCGCGCAAATCGACGCCGGCGCTTTTTCGTTCAAGAACCAGCGAATCATATCGAAAAAGTGAACGCCCTGGTTCGCGACTTGCGAGCAATATTCGTCCCACCAACGGAATTTATACGGCGTAATGTTTTCCTGATACGCCCGTTCGGCGCGGGGCCCGATCCAAAGTTCCCAATCGAGGTTTTCCGGCGGCGCGGTCGGTTTCGCCTTCCCCATTCCGTTCGGGTACATATTCGAACAATGGCAAGTCCGCGCGACCGTCGCCCGCCCGATTTTGTTTTCGAGCCCGATTTCCGCGACCTTGCGATAAAGCGGCGACGAACGCCGGTGAATCCCGACCTGAACGACGCGCTTGTATTTTCGCGCCGCTTCGACCATCGTCCGCCCTTCGACGACCGACGTCGCGAGCGGTTTTTCACAGTAAACGTCGAACCCGGCCTTGCACGCCTCGACCGTTTGATACGCGTGCCAATGGTCGGGCGTCGCCAAGACGACCGCGTCGACGTCGGAGCGTTCGTAAATCTTGCGGAAGTCGGTTTCGAGCGTTTGCGAACCGTCGCCGAACTTTTCCGCCGCGTTGGCCAGCGTCTTCGAGTCGACGTCGCAAAGGGCCGCGATCTTCATATCGCTCGACTTTTTGAACGCTTGCAACAGTTGCGAACCGCGGTTGGCGACGCCGAGGAACGCGAGTCGGATTTTATCGTTGGCGCCGATTATCTCGGCTTTCGACGTCGGCGTCTGCAACGCGGCCAAGCCGAAAGCAAGCGACGTCGCGGCGCTTCGTCGGACAAAAGAACGGCGGTTCATCGAATCTTGACGGTCGGACACGGCGGCCCCCTTTCGTTGCGTTAAAATAGGCAAAATAAGCAATATCGTAAGGCAAAAAACGCGTCCCGGCGTTCCAACGTCGACGCGCAACCTAAGTATAACGGAACGGCGCGCGATTTTCAAGCAATTTCGCGACAATTTCGCCGCGCCCGTTGAAAATTTTTAAGAAAACGTTATCATTAAGGTAAACGAGCCCGACCGCGAAACGCTCTCGGTCGCGCCGGTCGAACGTCTCGACAAGAAAAATCGCAAGAAAATGCCGAAAACAACCGAAAACAACAACGCGCCGCGCCGTCCGACGCCGGAAGAGTATCGCGCCGCTCGACGCCGAGTTCAACGCGAAACGACCCGCGTCGTCAAACGAACGCTAATCGGAATCGCGCTCTTCGCCGGAATGTATTATCTTTTCTTGGCGACGAACGCTCGCCGAGTCGCGCCGCCGAACGAACCGGAAGCGCCGCGAGCGACCGTCGACGCCGACGCCGTTCCGACGGTTGAAACGCCCGTTCCAAACGCCGACGCCGAAAACGCGCCGCCGGTTGAAACGCCGCCGACTTTGCCGACTCCGACGCCCGAAACGCCGGTCGAAAACGCTTCGCCGGACGCCGTCGCGACGCCGTAAATTTTAGCCGCCTTTTTCGCCCTATAGTATTAATGACAAAATCGCCGCTCGCCCCCGCCTCCGCCAACGACTCGCTCCTGATGAAAGCGCTCCGCCGCGAACCGGTCGACCGCCCGCCGATATGGTTGATGCGTCAAGCCGGACGCTATATGGCGGAGTATCGCGCCGTTCGCGAAGGTCGAACGTTCCTCGAACTTTGCAAAAATCCGAAACTTTGCGCCGAAGCGATGCAAACGGCGGTCGAGCGGATCGGCGTCGACGCGGCGATCATCTTCTCCGACTTGCTCCCGATTCTCGAGCCGATGGGCTTCGACCTCTCGTTCGTCGCCGGAGACGGCCCGAAAATCGGAAACCCGTTCCGCGACGCCGACGACTTGGCCCGCGTTCGCGAACTGGTCGACGTTTCGCCGCTCGATTACGTCTTCGAGACGGTCGCCGAGACGCGCCGCGCCGTCGCGCCCCTTCCGGTGATCGGTTTCGCGGGCGCCCCGTTCACTCTCGCCGGATACGCGATCGAAGGGGGGACGAGTCGGCAATTTTTGCGAACGAAGGCGCTAATGTATTCCCGCCCCGACGTTTGGCGCGAACTCCTCGGACGTTTGGCGCGCTCGGCGGCCCGGTATCTGAACGCGCAAATCGACGCGGGCGCCGACTGCGTTCAAATTTTCGACAGCTGGGTCGGCTGCCTCGGCGTCGACGATTTCCGCCGCTTCGTTTTGCCGTCGCTACAAGAATTGCGTCGCGAGTTGAAACCCGGCGTCCCGGTTATTTATTTCGGAACCGGAAATCCGGCGCTTTTGCCGTCCTTCGCGGAGGTCGGAACCGATTGCGTCGGCGTCGACTGGCGCGTTCCGATCGACGACGCTTGGGCGCAAATCGGCCTCGACCGCGCCGTTCAAGGAAACCTCGACCCGGTCGTTTTGCTCGGCCCGCAAGAGACGATTCGCGCCGAAGCGACGCGGATTCTCGACCGCGTCGGCGACCGCCCCGGCTTCATTTTCAACCTCGGACACGGGATTTTGAAGGAAACGCCGGTCGAGAACGTTATTTGCCTCGTCGAAACGGTCAAAAACTGGCGCCGCGCTTAACGTTATTTCCCGCCTATTTCCCCCGTTTTAACGTCGTCGGTAAAATTTTCTCGTCGACCTCCTTTTACCCCTTAACCTCGCTTATTAATCGCCGTTCAATTTCGTTTCAATGCGCCGTTTCGAGCCCAAGAATTCTTTCGGTTGGACGTTTTTCGTCTTAATCGTCGCGTCCTTTTGGAACGTCGCGACGGTTAATTTCGATGCGTCGCCGTCGAACGCGCCCGCCGTCGCGAGCCGTTCGATCGCCGAAAATCCTTCCTCGCCGCTCGACTCGTTCGCTCAAACGCTCGACTCGGAAAGCGCCGTCGCTCTTCGCGACCTTTCCGAACCGACGTCGGAATTGTTTGAAGCGTCTTTGCGCGGCGTCCCTCGACGCGTTCAAGACTCGACGCGGCGGCGAATCGGCGACGACTTTTCGTCCCTCGGCGGCTCGGCGAAATCGCCGTCCGTTCGCGCCTTTTCGTTCTCCGCGCTCGGTCTTTCGTCGGCGGTTTTTCGTTCTTTTTGGGCCTGTCAATCGGCTTCGCGCCCCCTCTTTCTAACGTTGCGTTCTCTTCGCAATTGACGTTTATTGGTCGCCGGCGCGGTTTTATAACCGCACAAAATTCAATTCAAAAGCCAATAAACAACAATTAGCCGCGAAACGCCGTTTTCGCGACGCTTACAAGAGAATATTCGCTAGAAAGAACAAGATGGGTCTTGAAAATCTTAGCGCGAACGCGCTCGCCGTCGTTTACTCCCTTCCCGCTCTCCCGATTTTTTGCGCCGGTTGGCTCTCGCAAATCCGCGCCGACCGTTGCGTCCGCCGACTGACCGACGTCGACGCCGGCGTCGCTTCCGACGTCGCGCTCGCCGCTTTCTTGAAAGAGGTCGACTTGCCCGACGTCGAAGTCGTTAAGAGCGAAAATTATATGCAGAACGAATACGTCGCCGCGCAAAATAAGATTCTGTTGAGCCCGGACACGCTCGGACGGCGCGACGTCGTTTCGGTCGCGTTGGCGTTGCGCGCCGGAGCGCAAGCGGTCGCCGAACGTCGTTCGCCGGAAAAACCGAGCCGCGTTCGCGCTCTGCACGCCGCCGAAAACATCGCGTTTTGGGGCGCGTTCAGCATTTTGGCGTACGGGATTATGTCGGCGACGCTCGCGACGGCGCTTCTCGGATACGGGTTGGTCGCGCTCGTTTACGGACTTTGGCGCGTCCGAACGAAGATTTTGCGCGAAATCGACGCCGTCGCCCTGAAATTCGCGAAAACGAATCCGGCGATTCCGCAAGAAACGGCTCGCCTCGTCGAGCAAGCGCTGAAAGCCGAACGCGTTAAATTCTAATCGCGGCGTTTGCCGACCCAAGCCGTTTGCGCGAGAGTCGGCGCGCCCTTCCGACGCGTCGACTCGTTAGCTTCTTCGCCAAAATCCCGGCGTCAAAATCGCCAACACGATCCAAATTTCTAAACGTCCGATCAACATCGCGCCGCTATACAGCAATTTCGTCGGCGCGGAAAGGAAGCCGTAATTCTCCAAAGCGCCCATTTTACCAAACGCGGGGCCGACGTTGGAAAACATCGAGAGCGCGGCGCCCGACATATCGACTAATTTTTCAATTTGCGGCGACGGCGCGTCCGCCCAAGGCGCGTCCGATTCCCAACAAAGGGTCGCCGCCGTTAACGTCAAAATCAAAGCGCTCAACGTTATTAAATGAACGACGACGGAATTCAACATATCGCGCTCTAGATTTTCGCCGTTGTATCTCGTCGCGCGCACCACGTTCGGGCTGTGCGTCCGTTCGACGCCCAACAAAATCGCTTTTCCGAGAAGAACGACGCGATAAATTTTCGCGCCGCCGGCCGTGCTTGCCGCGCATCCGCCGCAAAACATAACAAACGCCAATATAAGAAGCGTCGTCGCGTTCCAAAGTTCGTACCGCGTCGCGGCGAATCCCGTTCCGGAGGCCAACGAAACGACGGTGAAAGCGGAAATCCGCAACGAATCGAGCCAAGACGCCGACGCGTCCGTTTCGCTTGCCTCGCTATTCGCCGCAAGTTCGCCGACTCGCCCCAACGTTTTATTTTCGCTATTCGAGCTATTCTGCGCGTTCTCGCCGCTCTTCGCCGAACTCTCGTTTTCTCCGCCGAGCGAGCCGGAAATCCGCGGGAAGGTCTCCGTCGTCCAAACGACGTCGCGCTCGGCGACTTTCGCTTCGCCTTGCAACGTCGCGTTTTGCGGCGCCGTCGTCTTTTCTTCGACCCGCGCTTCCGCCGACTTCTTAAAATCCCCTTTGGCGCAACCGAAACCGAACGTCGCGACGGTCGCCAAGATTAAAACGGCCAAATACGTTCGCCATTCGGCGTCGCGAAACAGTTTTCCCGGCTTCCTCAGCGCGACCCAATAGAGAAGCCCGTAGTTCGTCGACGCGACGATCATAAAAAACAACGCCGTCAACTCAAAAGCGGCGCTATCGACGTTAGGATCGGTCGCAAAATAGGCGACGCTTGCGTTTCGCGAACTGAAACCGCCCGTCGCGACGGTCGAAAACGCGTGCGCGATCGCGTCCAAAAAGGACGCGCCGCAACACAAAAACGCCGCCGCGCACGCGACGTTTAAAAAAACGTAAATCTTAAAGAGCGCGAAAGCCAGTTCCCGCATTTTCGCGACGGGCATATTCCCGGAAGCGCCGCGTTCGAGCTTCATAATCGCCTTGCCGTTCGCGCCTTGGCCGATTAACGCGACGAAAAAGCACATCACCCCCAACCCGCCGAGAAAATGGGTCGCGAAGCGCCAAAAAAGCAAAGTTCGCGGCAACGACGCGGGATTCTCAAGCTCGCCGAAAACGGTCGCGCCGGTCGTCGTCAAACCGGACGCCGACTCAAAAATCGCGTCGGCCAACGTCGCCGGAACGCCCGGTCGCAATTCGGCGCCGCCGTACAAATAGGGGGTCGCGCCCAAAAAAATCGCTAAAATCCAACTAAACGCAACGATCGCGATCGCGTCTTTGCGAAAAAGTCGCGTCGAGTTGGCGCCGCGTCCGAACCAATAAAACGCAAACGCGACGACGAAGGAAGTCGCCGCGCCCATCAGGAGCCCTTCGACGCCGCGCGCTTCCCAACGCCAATCGCCCCCCAACGCCTCGCATCCCCAAGGAACGCAAAAGAGCATCCCGCCGCCGAGAAAACAAGCGACCGCGCTTAAAAAAACAAAAACTGCTCGATAATTCATTAACGCAACGCGTCGTTAAGAAACGCGTCTCACTTTTGACAAAACCCCGACGATTCAAGCGACTTTTTCCGCAAAATCGCCGCCGCCCTATCGGCTCAACCGTTATATTTTAGCTTATTTATTAAAAAAAAGAAGCGGGGCTTTTCTCCATTCGCGCTATTCCGTCCTTTTTTCTCATTTTCGTCAAATTTTACAAAACGCGCGTTTTAACTTTTTTATCTTATAACAAACAAGCGTTTTCCGCTCCGATTAAACGTCGTTTCCCGTCAGCGACGCGAAACGGCGTTCCCTTCGCGGCGGCAAAGAATCTTTTTGAACTCCAACGCCGCGATCAACCCGACGATTTTCGCCGCGCCGAGCCCCGATTCGCGGACCACGCGGTCGATCGGAACCGGATCGGCGCCGACCAAATCGACGATTTTTCGCTCGTCCGCGCTCAACCCGGCGAGCGTTTCGGACGAAATCGCCGTCGACGTTTCCCGTTTGACCGGCGCGGAAGCGGGAAAACCGCCGTCAAAGTTCCCCGACGTCTCCCGTTTTACCGGCGCGGCTCCTTTCACGGCGTCGCGACGCGCCCGGCTGACGCGCTCGAAATCGCTCGTCGACCCGGCGTTGAGAACGCGTTTGCCGGTTGGCGCGACCGTCCGACCGTTTTCGCGCCGACGATCGTTTTTCGTTTCTTTTTTAGGCCGCGCAAAGGCGGGAAGCGCCGCCAACACGTCCTCGACCGACTCGACGAGCGCCGCGCCTTCGCGCAAAAGTTGATGACAGCCGCGCGACGTTTCTCGGTCGACCGGGCCCGGAAGCGCGAACACTTCCCGATTTTGCTCCGCCGCCAGTCGCGCGGTGACCAACGAACCGCTCCGCAACGGCGATTCGACGACCAACACGCCGAGCGAAAGCCCGCTCACAATGCGGTTGCGCGCCGGAAAATTCCCGGCCAGCGGCGACGTCAACGGATGATACTCGCTAAAAACGGCGCCCGAATTCGCGACGAGCCGCGCCAAATCCTCGTGTTCGCGCGGATAGACCTTCGCGACGCCGCCACCGAGC